>NZ_JAKSYK010000098.1:0-9797 GCF_022829425.1 Methylobacterium sp. J-072
AACCGGTCAGCGGTTCGATTCCCCTCATCTCCACCAGGTTTTCTTAACCTGTTGGAAAGGCACAAACTCATTGCTCAGAAATGAGTTGTAGGGCTAACTTGGTACACCACAGTGGTACACTAAGCCGCCTGAACTCATGCCCAGAAGAGATCCCCGGCTACAGCTCAGGGGAAGCTGATCGGCGACTTCACCTCAGCTGCCCTATCGGCCCTGACTGTTGTGCTGGCTCATCACATTGCGTCCCACATCCAGGCCGCTCCCATCATCGCCAGGCCGCCGCACAGCAATGCTACCACGATGTAGCGATGCAGGCGGTCGTACAAAGGGATCAGCATCGAAGGAGGCCCGCAGAAGCGCATCCATCGTTGCCCATAGACCGGGATCGGTCGCTAGCGGCAAAAGTTAAGGTTTCGTCAATTCAGAATTTGCGTGATCGCAAGGCCACAGGAGCCAAAGATCAGCCGATGCCGCGGCCCTTCAGTCCACCGAGGACCAAGACGGTGACAATCGCGATCGCTACTACCGCAGCAATGAGGATGGCTCGCATCTGGCCACTCCGTGCTTGCCAACGGACATCAGCCTCGTGCGAGGCCGCCCCGGGCCGCCCTCGACGCGGCGGACCGCATCATCGCCGTGCTGAACTGCATGGACGGCGACACGGACCTTGAGGACGGCGCCGACGATGAACCGTCCCTGGCAGCGCCCGAGAACCACACAGGCAGTCAGGTGGTCTGGATGCGCGGCAACGACGCCGACCGCGAGACCGAGACGCCCGAGGCCGTGCTGCCGGAGGTGGCGCTGGAGGCGACGGTGATCGAGGTGGAGCCCCTGCGCTGGGGTGGGCGAGGGAACGTGCTCGCAGCTGCGGGAGTAGCGCTTCTTGACATCGTCAAGGTGCGTTGATGCCGATTGCCATTCCAATCAAATCGCCGCGCGTGGCCGCACTTCGACGCCTCTCGAGGCTCGATACCGCGCGTTTTCTGATCCTGATAATGCAAGTCCAATGGTACAACCGCCGTATGAGAGCTGCCAATCGGCGAGTGGACCGCTACGGCTTTGACATCGCCGGGGCGGATTTAGCGTTGACGATGCAGTGCTGGCTCGCCTGTCACGAAGCAATCAGCACCTTGCTAGGCTGCCCCGAGCCGCCGCACGTCGCGCAGACGCGGGCGACGCTGCAGAAACTCAAGCAGGCGGATCAGAGCTTGATTGCCTGAGCCGACATGACGATGGCGGCCAGCACCGTCCGGAACGCCTTCTCCTGCGGTCCGGACCGGTCCACCGCTTCGAAAGCGGGTGTCGCGTTGACGAGAGCCGCGAGGTCGACGCTGTGGCCGCTAGCGAAGCGATAGGGACCAGCCGCCGGATCCCTGAGATAGGCATCAATCGCCGCGACAATCTCCTGGCTGTTGATGGTGCCGTTCTTCCGTAGATCGGCGATGGTCGATAGTCCTGCGTGCATTGTAGTGCTGCTCATCTTCAGCCGGGGAACGGACCGCCTCGTGTGTATCCTCGGTGCTAGTAGCCCCCCGCTGTAGCGAGACCGAGGCCGTCGCTCAGGGGCGGGCGGTGACGTGCTACTCTCGAACGGGCTTCGGCTCCGGCTTAGACGTTCGCGTCAGGCTCTGGATCCCCCGCGGCGCTCGACCAGCCTTCTCCGCAATCTCGGCTTCCTGCTGCTCGACGAGATCGCGCGCCGGCTGATCGCCATCCAGGCCGCCCAGGATCTCCATCGGCACGCGACGGTTCGAGGCGCGACTGCCATCCTCGAAGACGACGTCGAACAGGATGGAGCCGCGGTCCTGAGGCAGTTGCTTCGCGCGCTTGGCCATGCCGGCCTGATACGCCCGCAAGCTCGGCGGTGCCAGATCGATGGATTGCCGCAGCAGCCTAGGCCCCCTGTAAATGCAGAAGGCCCGCCCTCGACAGGTCGACGGGGGCGGGCCTTCACGCGACGACGCTGACGAGGCCGCATGGCACCGGGGGGATGGGCCACACTGCTCTGCCGGCGTTCGGACGCTAAGCCCGGTCGCTCAAGAAAACCTACATTCGAGCGGTCAACGAAGTGTTGCGCCTCGCCGGTTGGTCCAGGACAGCTGCGCTCAGCCGCCCATCAGAGCCTGTAGATCATCGCGCTTCGTGAGCAGGTCGTCGAGGTGCCGCTGGTAGAGCTCGATGCTCGCTCGTTCGCGCCTCGCCCCCTTCCGCGGACAGGTCTGGGTCTTCGAGTGCGCGCAACGAGGACCGAACGCTTTTCTCCAGGGTGGCGATCTCGCGTTCGACCCTCTCAAGCTCGGTCACGGCGTCTCCTCAAAATGGTCAACCACACGATGCATCGGGCGAGACCTACCGGACCCATTCGAGATGGCTGGCTTTGGTCGCTCGGCTGTGAAGGTCGGCGCCATAGCGGACGTAGACGAAGAACCTGTCGAAGGACGTCACGATGCCCCGTTCGGGCACCACACCCGGGCGGTCTCGATAGGCGACGGTCCGACCGATGTCCGATGGGGTCAGCGCGATCATGCTCGATGGGGCTCTGTGTGCACCATCGGGAATGCGCGGGCTATCGACTGGGGTCCCAACGTTGACTTAACCGTGCCGTCCGGCCGACATGCCATGTCCGGCTGGCGCGCGGTCTGTGCGAGTCGCCGGCACCATCAGGAGACCACGCCGCCGCAAGTCGACCCCTGAAAAGCCAACGGCCCCCCAGTCGCCAAACTGGAGAGCCGTCGAAAATCTAAGTGGCCTGTGGGCCCGTTTCCAATCCCCACAAGCCATGAGACGCCCCCAGGCGTCAAGTCGGAACGCCATTTCCGACGACGATGAGGCTTTGCCTTGTGGACCGGACGCCCCTGCGGCGGCCCGGAACGACCTGTTGCGGCCCTTTCACGGGGCCGAGGACCATGTTTGCCGACCAGTTGAGGCGCGCCATCGAGGCTGCGACCCGAATCACCCTGCCGCAAGTGACGGCGCTACTCTGGCGCGCCTACGGGGACGGGAAGGTCACGGAAGCCGAGGCGGAGAGCCTGTCTGAACTTATTGACGCCCGTCGTTCATCCGAAGGTGGACAGAAATCCGGACAGAGCTCGAACCCAACGGCAACAGCCGACGCTGGCTTGACACTTTCGCCCTCAAATTGTGCAGGAAGCCCCAGGAGGGCCGTCGGTTCGCGCCCGCGCACGGATGCCTCGATGGAGCGCCGTCGCCGCTGGGCCGCCTCGGGGCGGCTTCCACCGGGGCTAGCGACCCGGTTCACGCTGGCTGAGCAGGCGGTCCTCGCCCTCGTGGCGGCTGAGGTCGTCCGCCGGAAGGATTGCCGCCTGTCGATCGAGAACATGGCCGCTGTCGCGGGCGTGTGCCGCTCCACCGTGAAGAACGCAATCCGCGAGGCGGCCCGGCTGGGTCTGTTAACCGTCGAGGAGCGCCAGATCACCGGCTTCCGCAACGACACGAACGTGCTGCGCATCATCAGCCCGGAGTGGCTGGCATGGTTGCGGCTGGCCCGGAAGGGGAATACCGCCTGGTCTACCCCTGCCCCAGGGAAGGGGCGTCACGGCCCCGCCTTTCAAGGGGGAGGGGTCAAAAGCGTGACCAGCACGCCTACTGAAGTTCTAGTCCTGTCAGAATCGGGGAAAACGGCACCGAAGAAGGGCTGCCGACAAGCGGCTGGCGACCTCCACCGATCAGCCCGAGCGAGAATCCGCGCTGGCGGTAAGGCCAGCCGAGCCATGCAGTGATGGGCTGCGACCGGACGGTATGACGAACACAGCGCGTGGCCACTAAGCAGCTCGATTAAATTCGTCTGCTGTTGTACTGCCTAGTCCAAAGCTCGCTGAGGTTTAGACGAATCTTAAACCGATCTATTGCTACTCTCCGTTGTGCGAACGAGCGGAGACAACTTCCGTGCTAGATCGGTTTAGAATTACAACCAAGGGTAGATACTGCCTGTCTGGCGGTGAGGACGTGCCGTGCCTCGCCGACGTATCCGCCACTGACTTCGTCGAGCTGCGCCGCCTGACAGAAGGGCCCCTCCCTCAGGCAGGAGCGCGCGTGATCTGCTACCTCGATGATCTCGGGATGTTCGACGGCGTCGTGCTCCACGGACGACCCGGAGGCTTCGTCTTTCAACTCGTGGCCAACGCCGAGCGCCGTTCCCGGATCGAGGCCCGCCTGGAATGGATGCGCAGTGCCGACGACCGGGAAGATCAGCGCAAGGCTGCTCGCATCGTTCCAGTACACCGCGATGTCAGGATCGCCTTGCAAGGCGCCCGCACGGCCGAAGCTTTCGTCACCGACTTATCCATGACGGGCGCCGCTCTGATCCTCGATAGGAGGCCTCAGGTCGGTGCGACGGTGACGGTGGGCAAGCGCTACGCGACGGTCGTGCGCCATACCCCCGAGGGCGTTGGCGTGGCGTTCCGGATGCCGTTCGGCCCACTGACCTTCAATGAACGCGTGATCCTCTGACGACAGACGTTGGGCAGGCGATGGGCGAGCTTCTGCTGATCACCGACGACATTCATCGCGGCAGGCGCCTAGCCCGCGATCTCGGCGGGTTCGGCACATGCCGGATCCACGATCTCTACGACGAGGCGACACCGTCTAGCGGCGCCGGCCTGATCGTCAGCGATGTGGAGGGCCTGAACTCCGAGGCGCTCGTGCTCATGCGCCGCATCCTGGAACGGGTGCGCGGCGAGGGCATGCCGTATCTCTTCCTCGTCCATGGCAACGTCGCTCGTGCCGAGGCTCAGGCCCGGATCCTCGGCGCGACCGCCACGCTCCCCGCCAACACTGCGGCGCGGCTCGTCACCGACAAGCTCGCCCAAATCAGTGGACAAACCGGGTCGATTGCGACAGGCGAACGGCAGGCGGCCCAGGCCAGGCAGTTCTTCGCGGAGGTGTTCTTCTCGGGCCGAGCGATCACTACTACAGTAGCCGACACCGGCACTGAGCTGATCATCCAGGCCATCCGGGACGTCGGCATCCACGATTGGGTGCGGGCGGTCCAGCGCTTCGACGACGTCACTCACCAGCACTGCCTGCTCGTGGCCGGCCTCGCCGCTGCGTTCTCCGGGACCCTCGGTTTTGGTGCCGCCGACCGTCATCATCTCGCCAAAGCCGCCCTGCTACACGACGTCGGCAAGACGAAGATCCCGACCGTGATCCTGAACAAGCCGGGCAAACTCGACGTGGCCGAAATGGCGGTGATGCGCACCCATCCGGCAGAGGGGTACGCCATGCTCGTCAACGGCGGCTTCGACGCGTCACTGCTCGCGGTCGTGCGCTCGCACCACGAGATGCTCGACGGCTCGGGCTACCCGGACGGGCTGAGGGGAGCCGAGATCCCTGACCTGGTCCGGCTGGTGACGATCTGTGACATCCACGCGGCGCTGATCGAGCGTCGGCCGTACAAGGCAGCGATGGACGCGGCGCAGGCCTACGCCATTCTGGACGGCATGGCGGGGCGGCTCGACGCGGATCTTGTACGCGCATTCCGGCCCGTAGCGGTGGCATTCGATCGGCACTGCCTCGCGGCACCGTCGAGGGCGGCCCAGAGTGATCCCAAGCATGCAGCTTAAGTAGGCAGGTGTCGCAAATTCCTACGATGCTCCGACCAACTGAAGCTTGCGAGTTTGCGCCTCGGGTTGGGCACTCTTCAGCCTCGCACAACGTGTCTGGTTTCGTCCGCCGGCCTTGGCTTCGTAGAGTGCGGTATCGGCGAGACGATACAGGTCCGCTAGCGCAGACACCTCCGTGCCGCCCGACACCATCGCTGCGAGCCCGATGCTGACTGTGACTGCACCGGCCCCGATGCCAGCTGATCCGATCGCCAGGGTCGCTACCTCGGCGTGTACCTTCTCCGCGATGCGAAGCGCGCCCGCCTGATCCGTATCCGGAAGAAGGATGGCAAATTCCTCGCCGCCGACCCGGCAGACGAGATCGTTAGGTCGATGCACGCTGGCCGATAGGCGGCGCGCTAGGCCCTGCAGCACCTCGTCTCCGACCTGATGGCCATAGTGGTCGTTAAAGCGCTTGAAGTGGTCGGCGTCGACGATGAGCAGCGACAGCGACTGGCCGTTGCGTTGGGCGACTTCCCAGGCCTGGGCTCCAGCGTCCTCGAAGGCTCTGCGATTGGGAAGACGCGTCAAAGTGTCGGTCAGCGACAACCTTTCGAGCTCGGCCTGCATCGCTTCTCGACGACGCAGCTCGCGCCCGAACAGAAGCGAGAGGGCGATCGTGAGTCCGCAGAGCACCAGTACGATGCCGCCGATGACGAGTGCCTTCACACGCCACTCCGCCTCGATCTCGTCGGTCGACAGGGCGACGTTGAGGATCAGCGGCAGGTCGCCGACACGCGTGAAGGTGTAGTGCCGCTCGATACCGTCCCGGACCGAGGTGTGGACGAAGCTGCCGCTATGCTGACGCGCAAACCCTTGAAAGGTCGGGGCACTAGCGATGTTGGCGCCGATATCGGCCTCGACGAAGGGCTGGCGCATCACCCGCGTGCCGTCGCGCAGGTACAGGTTGATCGCGCTGTCCCGCCCAAGGGCGATCTGACTGAACAACCGCGTGAAGTAGGACAGTTTCATGCTGCCCATCACGACGCCGCCGAACGAGCCGTCCGGTTTGGTGATGCGTCGGCTGAAGGGCAGCATCCGCTCGCCGGTCAGGCGTGAGATAAGTGGCTGCCCGACGAAGAGGCCGAGGCTGGCCCGTGTTTGGTGTGCCCGAAAGTAGTCGCGGTCGGCGTAGTTCCCCTTGCGCGGGGGAGTCGCATCGAGATCGGCGACGATATCACCATGCTCGTCGAGGACGATCATCACGCCCATGTCGCGGGCTGTGGCAGCTCGGTCGAATAGGACTAGCTGGCGCAGTGCGGGGCTAAGCTGAGCGACTCCTGGAGCGTTCAGGTTGTCGGCTGCGGCGTGCACCGAGAGATCGTACATCTCGATATTGCGGGCGATGTCGCGCTCAAGCACCTGGACGAGGTTCTTGGAAGTCTGCTCGGCTTTGTCCCAGGCGTCCTGTCGCAGATCCAACAGCATCATCCCGGATGCCGTGAGCATGCCGACCGGAGCCAGTACGCCGAGTGCGATCCAGGTGCGGGCGGAGCGGAACGGACGAACCAGCTGGGGGAGCAGGGACATCGCGTACCTCGCTGTATTTCCTCCGTACCCAACCGTGGCATGCCAAGCCTTAAGCGATCGTTACCTCGACCGGTAGCCGTGCTTTCCTCGTTCCTCGTTATCGGACAACCGTAATGGTATCGTTGCCGATATTTCCAGAGCAGACCGATTCTATCTTGGCCTTCAGCGTTACGCTAGTGAATGGCTTCACGATGTAATTATTCACACCTGCTCGCTTTGCCGCGAGTACATTCTCGATCTTCGACTCGGCGGTGACCATGAGAAACGGGGTAGACCGTAAAATCTCGTCAGCACGTATATGCTGAAGTAACTCATAGCCAGTCATCGGCTGCATGTTCCAATCTGAGATTACGAGCCCGTATTTGCGATTTTTCAGGCGAGCAAGCGCAGTTGTGCCGTCGGACGCATCGTCGATCTCTTCAAAACCGAGCTGTTTCAATAGATTTCTGATGATACGTACCATCGTCTGTGCGTCATCAACGACGAGGATCGGCATGCTCAAGTCGAGAGACATATGCAACCTGTTTCCTCTGTCGTCCTCATGGACTAGGGATGAAAGGTATTCCACTACGCTGATAACACCATTCTCGTCATCACGATCTAGATGGGCGGGCCCGTCTAAGCTCAGTGAAGTGCCATTTTCGCTGTGAGCGATTGCCAAGAATGCGGGTATGCGGCCCTTGATGACGAGCTCCGTATTCTCGGCAAATGCACCCGCCAGAGCGTCTGGGAGACCCAAAACTTCATCGATGGGCAGATGAACGTTTTGACATCCCACCGGCGCTCAACCCTTTAGGCTGCCCGGACGGTGGCAAGAAAGCGTCCAACCTCGGCCGCGAGGTGCTCGGACTGGCGCGACAGTTCAGAGGCCGCTCCAAGAACCTGGCTCGCGGCCGCACCCGTCTCCTCGGCTGCGCCGGCCACGCCTGAGATGTTGCTGGTCACCTCACCGGTGCCCATCGCAGCCTGGCTGACGTTGCGCACGATCTCCTGGGTGGCCGCGCCCTGCTGCTCAACGGCGGCTGCGATCGACGTCGCCACGCCGCTGATCTCGCGGATCCGCCCGGTGATGCCGCCAATCGATGTGACGGCCTGGCCTGTCGAGGCTTGGATACGGGCGATCTGACCCGAGATCTCACTCGTGGCCTTGGCGGTCTGCTCGGCGAGTGCCTTCACCTCGGAGGCGACGACAGCGAAGCCCTTGCCGGCCGAGCCAGCCCGTGCGGCCTCAATGGTGGCGTTGAGCGCCAGCAGGTTGGTCTGTCCGGCGATGGTCGAGATCAGCCCAACTACGTCGCCGATCCGCGCCACCGCGGCACTAAGCTCGTACACCAAAGCACCGGTCTGATCCGCTTCGTGCACGGCGAGCTGTGCTAGTTCAGCTGAGCCAGCGACCTGCCGGCTGATCTCCTGCACCGACGAGCCCAGCTCCTCGGCGGCGGCGGCAACCGTGTTGACGTTGCTGGCGGCCTCCTCGGCCGCGGCCGCGACTGTGGTCGACTGACTAGCCGTCTCGGTCGCGGTGGCCGTCATCGTCTGCGCTGTCACCTGCAACTCGGTGGCTGACGACGACACCATGCCGATGATGCCGCCCACCGCCTGCTCGAAGCTCTCGGCCATCTGGCGCATGCCGGCCTTGCGCTGTTCCTCGGCTGCTAGGCGGGCCTCCGCGGTCTCTTCTTCCAACGCCTTCATGCGGATCAGGCCATCCTTGAACACCTGAACCCCGTCTGCGATCGTCCCGATCTCGGTCTTCTCACCCTGATGCGGGATGGCAGCGGTGAGATCGCCAGTCGCGAGAGACTGCATCGGCCCCACGACCGAGCGGATACCGCGCGAGATGCTCAGGACAATCAAGGCCGCTAGCGCGATCGCTAGAACCACCGCCACAAGCCCAGCGCCGACCAACATCAGGCGCGTCTGACCATATGTCGCCTGACTATTCTTCTCCGCCTGTTGAGCGCCGTCCTGGTTGAGCTTGATGATCTTGTCTAGCGCTGCTGAAGCATTACGACGCGGTTGCACACCTTTGGCTTCATAAAGGCTGAGAGCCTGCGCTTTCTCGCCTCTTCGCGACAATACGAGGATAGGCTCGACAGTGACCATGAAAGAGCGCCATTCATGGGAGAAGGTTTCGTAGAGCGCCCGTTCCTCAGGTGAGCTGATCAGACCCTCATAGGCTTTGGCGGTCGTCTCGATCCTCTGGGCACGATCCAAAAGGTCCTTGTCGACGCTACCCAGCATCTGTTGTTCGTCCGTGAGGATGTGACGGAGCAGACTCGTCGTGTACCGGCCTGTCAGGGCATCGACTTGACCAGCGGTGCGAACGCTCGGCAGCCAGTTTGTCTCGACGTCGAGGAGCAGCCCGTTGATTGTGGACGCACTCCACAAACCGATCGCGCTCAGACCGCCCAGAAACAGCAGAAGTACCGAGAATGCAGCGATGAGTTTGCTGCGGATAGATATGGATGGAAGCGACACAGCGGGCCTCATGAGGCAGCCGTCGATCCAAAAATGCTTGCAGCCGCCGGAGCTATGGCGTGCCCGAGAATAGTTAATAGGCCGCAACGCTAGCCTTCGAAATCAGGCGCTTGCGGCCCTGCAAGGCAGCGGTGTTGTTTCTGGCAAAGCGACGACTATCGATCCATA
>NZ_JAKSYK010000116.1:0-64912 GCF_022829425.1 Methylobacterium sp. J-072
GCACCTTGTATTAGCGAATCATGTCAGATTGCCCCTGTCCCGCGAGGGATGCCGGCTCTGGGGTGGCCACCCCAGAGCCGGCGGCGACTGTCGGATCGTTGGCACCTGAGCCTGTGGCCTGCGCCGCGGGCTGGTCCTGAGCAGGATCGCAGTCGCCCTCTTCATCGGACCCGGATGGTTGATTGAACGCCCGGTTCGCATCGCAAGGATGGGACGACGAAGATGGCTCACTCTAGCAAACCCCGACGCCAAGCCAAGACCGCCCCTACGAGCACACCCAAGCCCACATCCAAGGGAGCACCCAAGAGCACACCCGAGAGCAGGCCCGAAGCCGGTACGCGGCCCGTGGCCGGGATCGATGTCGGCAAGGCGTTCCTGGACATCGCCCTGCATCCGGCGCCGCCCCACGGCTCGCCCGCCAAGCCCGACAGCAAGCCCGGCAGCAAGCCGTGGCAGGTGGCCAACACCGTCGAGGGCTGGGACGCCCTGGCCGCCCAACTCACCGCCGCCGGTGTCACCTGCGTCGGTTTGGAAGCGTCAGGCGGCTACGAGCGCGGCGTCGCCGATGCCCTGCGCGCCCGCGGCTTCGAGGTCCGCCTGCACCAGCCCCTGCAGGTCAAGGCGTTCGCCGAGATGCATCTGCGCCGGGCCAAGAACGATCGGCTCGACGCCCGGCTGATCGCCGCCTTCACGGCGCTGCGGGCCGAGTACCAGGACGCCCGGGCCGCCCCCGACCCGCGCCTGCGGGCGTTTGCCGACCGCCTGGTGTTCATCGACCAGGCGATCGAGGATGCCAGCCGGGCCAAGCTGCGCCTGGAGCACCAGCTCGAACCGCGCCTGCGCCGCCAGCTGGAGGCCGATGCCCGCCGGGCCGGCGATCGCGCCGCGCGCGAACTCGCCCGCCTGGCCGCGGAGCTGCGCGCCCAGCCCGACCTGGCCGAGCGGCTCGACCTGCTGCTGTCGATCCCGGGGCTCGGCGAGAAGACCGCCCTGCGCCTGGTCGTGCAGATGCCCGAACTCGGGCGCCTGTCGCGCGAGCAGGCCGCCAGCCTGGCCGGCCTCGCCCCGTTCGACCACGACAGCGGACAGCACGCCGGCGAGCGCCACATCGCCGGCGATCGCGCCCGCGTGCGTACCGCCCTGTACACCGCCGCCCTGCCCGCGTCCTACCGCTGGAACCCCGCCCTCGTCGCCCTGCGCACCCGCCTCCAGGCCCGCGGCAAGACCCACAAGCAGGCCCTCATCGCCTGCGCCCGAAAGCTGCTGATCTACGCCAACACCGTCCTCGCCCGAGGCACGCCATGGCGTCCCGCGGCCGAGCCCGTATAACGGTTGCTCAGGATGAGGGAAAAGATAGGGATATCTGTTGTTGAGAATTGTCTTCCAGCCGAGATATCAAGATAAATCAGACTTTAAATCTTCGTATTATCTGTGAAACAGAAAATAAATCGCTCAAACGACTAATTTATTATGGATGACAATTGATGTACTCAGCCATGCACTTGGCCGGTGATCTCGTGTCGCGGATGCTGCCGGCCTACGGCGCCATCGCAGCCGGGTTCTGTGTCGGACGTCTGTCGGGTCGCGACTGGATCCGGCACCTCTCCAGCCTACTGATGTACGTCCTGATCCCGCTGGTCGTGTTCAAGAACGCCCTGGCGCTGGATTTTGGCGCGGCGATCGGCAACGTCGTCCTGTCGATGGCCTTCAGCACCATGATGGTGCTGTGCGCGGTGTTGATCGTCCCGCGCTGCAAGTCCGATGTTCCCCGCCGCCTGGCGTTCTGCGCCTTCAGCTACACCAATATCGGCTGGTTCGGCGTCCCGACCGGCTTGGCCCTGTTCGGTCCCGACAGTCTGCCCATCCTGGTGATGGCCTATGTCGGCGGGCTGATCTTCGGCAACACGGTCGGGTTCTACTGCGTGGCGCGCGATCGGTTCTCGGTCCGGACGAGCCTGTGGAAGGTCGCCACGACTCCGGCGCTGTATGCCTTCGGAGCGGGCCTCGCCGGTCAGGCGCTCGGGCTGCGCGACCTGCTGCCGCCCGGCTCGGAAGCACCGTTCCGGGTGGTGACGCTGCTCATGTCGGGCTGCGGCATGATGGTGGTCGGGCTCGGGGCCAGTCAGGTCCGCTTCACCGCCGCCGCGATCCGGGGGACGCTGAATCTGGTGATCTGGCGCCACGTCGCGTCGGTCGGCGCGATCGCGGCCGTCATCGGCCTGTTCGCCCTCATTGGAACGCCCATCGAGACGGGGAACCTGAATACGGTGCGCCTGCTCGGTCTGCTGCCGGTGGCGGGCAATGTCGTGGTCTTTGCCGCACAACTGCGCAGCGACGTGGCGGCAGCCTCCCTGATCGTCGCGCTCTCGACGGCGGTCTCGACGCTGAGCGTCCTGTGCTGGGGCGTGTTCCTCCACGGCGCGTAGGCACCTCGTCGGGCTGGAGCGGCGCCGATCGGCCATGTTTCCGGCTTGTATCCCGCGCCGACGGGCGGCATGTGTCGCCGCGGCCGGAAGGCGTTCAGGGAGATGGCGGGGCTTTGGCTCAGACAGGGGCGCGCGGTATCGCGGTCGGGCGGGACGGCTGGCTGTTCTGGGTCGGTCGCAAGAACGAACTGGTCGATCTGTACACCGAGTCCACGGCGACCCGCCGGCTGCTGCGCCGCTGGGTGCGGCTGGTCGAAGCCCGCGTCCGCCGGGCGAAAGCGCTGGGTGCGACCTACGTCCACGCGATCGTGCCGGAAAAGATCGCGATCCATGCCGACACGCTGGACCGGCCGTTTCCGAACCTGACCGACCCGCCCGGCACGCGGCTCGGACGGCTCCTGGCGGCGGAAACGCAAGCCGAATTGATCGACCTGTACGAGCCGCTGCGGGCGGCGCGGGCCGAGGGGCCGGTTTACCTG
Organism: Methylobacterium sp. J-072; assembly: GCF_022829425.1. Taxonomy (NCBI): domain Bacteria; kingdom Pseudomonadati; phylum Pseudomonadota; class Alphaproteobacteria; order Hyphomicrobiales; family Methylobacteriaceae; genus Methylobacterium; species Methylobacterium sp. J-072. Next base: position 2,906 of record NZ_JAKSYK010000116.1, read on the forward strand.
CAGACCGACACGCACTGGAACCATCGCGGCTACATCGCCGCCTACCACGCGCTGTGCGCCACGCTCGGGATCGCCCCGGCCGCGCATGTGGTCGAGGCGACCGGGCATATCGAGCGCTTCGTGTTCGACCTCGGCGGCAAGCTTAAACCGTCCGTGGACGAGGCCTATTTCGCCCACGATTTCCCGCGGCGCGCCCAACGCAGCGAGGTCAACGCGCTCGTGCAGCTGCGCGAGACCGGCCGCGTCGCCGGCCGTGGCGGTTTTTTCGTCGGATCGCGCGCCGTGATGCGCAATCCCGAAGCCGCCGATCCCCGACGCATCGTGCTGTTCGGCGATTCCTACGTGTTCGACCAGGGACCGCGGCTCACCGCCATGCTGGCCGAGAGTTTTCGCGAGGTCCACGCGATCTGGTCCGCCGAGATCGACTGGGCCTACGTCGCCGCGGTGAAGCCCGACCTCGTGGTCTACGAGATCGCCGAGCGGTTCCTGCGGCGCGTGCCGACCGACGGGTTTTCGGTCGACGCCTTCGCGGAAAGCCGGGTCCGGCGGGAGCTGAACCCCAACCTCATCGACCGGCTGCGCCGCCTGCTGCGCCTTCGTTGACGCGCCGGAATACCGAGCGGCGCGTTGTCGGGCGGCCTCTCGCCCCTATCGTTTCGATCAGAGTTTAAAGACCGGAACACGACATGGCCGACGCGCAACGCCCTTACGTCATCTGCCACATGACCACCTCGGTGGACGGTCGGATCAAGTCCCGCCGCTGGAAGAGTCTCGACGCCGACAGCCATTACGAACGCGTCCACGGCGAATTGAATGGCGATGCCTGGATGTGCGGGCGGGTGACCATGCAAGGCTACGCCGACAGCGCCGATCCTTTGCCGGAACCGATCCTCGACGACACGAGCCCGATCACGCGAGAGGATCACGTGGCGAAGAGCGGGGCGTCCAGCTACGCCGTGGCCCTCGACGCCCGGGGCCGCCTGGATTGGGGGGCCCGGAACGACATCGAGGGCGACCACATCGTGGTCGTGCTCACCGAATCCGTGCCGGACGAGCACCTGAGGGCGCTGAGGACTGGGGGCCAATCCTACCTGTTCGCCGGCGAGACAACGGTCAATTTCGCGCTGGCGGTGACCAAGCTGCGGGCGCTGTTCGGGATCGAGCGGCTCCTGGTCGAGGGCGGCGGCCACATCAACGGCTCGATGCTGAAAGCCGGCGTGATCGACGAACTCAGCCTGCTGCTCGCGCCGGCGGTCGACGGCGTGTCCGGCACGCCGGCCCTGTTCGATTTCGCCGGGGAGGAGGCCGATTCCATGGGCGGCCGCTGCAAGCTGGATCTGACGTCCTGCGAGCCGTTGTCGGGCGGCGTCGTCTGGCTGCGCTACCGCATCACGCCGGTAGTTGAGGCGGAGCCCAGGTGAGATCCGTCAGGAAGGCGTCGTAATCGGCCGTCACGTCGTCGAGCCGCTCGAAATGCGGGAAGGCGCCGGTCGGCAGGCTGACCACGCGCCAGTTCGGCCGGCCGGCGACCCGGGGCGCCAGCCGGTAATCCACGAAGTCGCCGCGGCGTCCGTGGACCATCCAGACCGGCAGACGCAGCTCTTCGTAGAGCCGCGTCGAATCGGTCGGGAACAGGTGGCCGGAGATGAAGCAATACGGGGCATGCTCGGCGCCCGGCTGATGCGCCGAGGCATAGTCGTACGCGAACAGACCCTCGTCGATATCACGCGAGCCAAACGTCTTCTGCAGGAAGAAGCGCATGCTCGGACGCGAGGCAAGCGCATCGAACAGGGGCCGGCCGAACGGTTTTCGATCCAGAAGATCCCGCACGGTATCCCGCCCACGGTGGCCGTCCGGCGGTCCGTCACCGGACAGCCGTGCGTCGAAACCCGTCGGGCTGATCAGGCCGAGGCTGCGGTAATCGTCGGGCCGTTCGAGGGCCGCGCGGGCGAGGTAGGAGCATGACAACGACAGCGCCATGGCGTCGATCGCCCCGCCCCGGTGCCGGCGGCGGATCTCGGCCACCACCGCGTTGATCGCCTCCACCATCAAGCGCGGGGTGTAGCGGCGGCGCGAGCGTTCGGAGAACCCGAAGCCCGGCAGGTCGAGCGCATAGACCGGACGGGACCTGCGGTAATGCTTGTAGAGGGGGCGAACCTCATAGGCATTCGCGGCCGCGTTGATCGAATGGATCAGCAGGAGCGGCACGCCCTCCACATCGTTCGACCCGTAGAGCGAGATCACACCGGCGCGCTCCGTCGCGAACCGGTCGTGCCGGCCGGGCAGGGCCGGCGGCAGGTCCATCTGCCGGTTCACGGCAAATCGGCTCCAGCCGACGAGGCTTCCTGCGGAACCGAGTAACGTCAGGGCCGCTGCGATCCCGTAGGATCTGGCGCGACCCTGCTTGTCCGGCTCACGACCCATCGGGCTCCCCAACCTCAGTAGGCCCCGGCCCGGACTGCGCGGTGCGCCGGTAGAGGGGAGACAGTGCCGTCGTTTCAGGATGTGTGGCCGGCCAGGCTGCCCGCGGCGACGGCCGGGGTGCGTCCGGCCGGCCGGATCGGACTGATGTCGCGGCCCGCGGCCTCGCGGAAGAAGTCCACGGTCGCCGGATCGTTGCGCCAGCCCTGAACGCGCTGCGAGACCAGGGCCTCACGCGGGCGCCGGTCGTAATTCGCGTAGGCCGCGGCCACAAATTCCGACCGTGTCATGGTGCGGGCGGGGCCCGAGCGGCGCGTCTCCGCCTTGAAGAACAGGGCGCTGCCGGGAACGCCGTAATGCGCGGCGATCTCCGGATAGACCGGCCAGCTACCCTGGCCGCCGAGATCGTCGGGCACGAACGCGTCGAGGTCGCATTCGGGAAAGGCCACGCCGGATTCGGTCAGGAGCCCGCGGGCGAGGTCGGCGACGACGTAGAGCTTGGTGTGGTTGATCGAGTGCATGAAGCAGCCCCGCCGCGCCCAGCGCGTGAGGTGCGTGTCGAGATCGTACTGCGCCTGGGCGCCGAGGCCGCGCAGGTAGGACACCGACTCGTTCCAGAGGTCGAAATAGCCCAGCCGCTCGAACACCGGCTCGGCGAACAGCCGCAAGGCCTGCGCCTGCGAGAAGCCCGCCAGATAGGCGTAGAGCGTGATCGCCGAGTGCGAATGCCCCATCGGCCCGGAGATCAGGCCGTTCAGCGAGACGGCATCCTGCACGCCGACATGGATCAGGTCGGGATGGTAGGCGCCGAACACGATGGTCGGGATCAGCCGGACCTTGGGGTGGGTCCGGAACCGGTCGATCGTGCCGCCGTCCTTGAACCGCGGCAGGTAGATGCTGGAATAGACGTGGTCGTAGCCGTCGGCATGCGCCATCAGGTCGACGAGCTTCGGGAAGCGCCGCGTCGCCGTGAAGGCCGAGACGAAATCCACCTGCGCGTCGGGCAACAGGAAGCGCAGCACCTTGGCCATGGAGCCAGCCTGGCAGACTCCGACCACCAGGATGCGGGGCGAGCCCGTCCGCTTCTTCCCGATCTGCGCGAGCCGGTGCCGCGCGCGCCAAAGGCTGTCCACCGTCAACATGCCGCTTCTCTCGCATGTCCGCGGGCGGCGGGCAAACCGGCCCAACGGCTATTGACGCGTATCGCGCGCGCGAAGCCGCGCGTGATGCAAGGCCATGACAGTCGAACGAAGTTGTCGTGCACCGGCACTGGCAGCCCGGCCGCCGCTGATCCAAGCCGGGGGCGGCAGAGCCCGGAGGATTACGATGGCCCCGACAAACGTGCCGGATGCAATCCCGGATATCGAGCGGGAGACCCTGCGCAAGGTCACCTGGCGGATCCTGCCGTTCCTGATGCTCGCCTACTTCATCGCCTTCGTCGACCGGGTGAATGCCGGCTTCGCCGCGCTGCAGATGAACCACGATATCGGCCTCTCCGCGGCGCAGTTCGGGCTGGGCGGCGGCCTGTTCTACGTGTCCTATGTGCTGTGCGAGGTGCCCAGCAACCTCGCCATGGAGCGGTTCGGCGCGCGGATCTGGATCGCCCGGATCATGATCACCTGGGGCCTCGTCTCGGCCGCCATGGCCTTCGTGGCCGGACCCACCTCCTTCTACGCCGTCCGCCTGCTGCTCGGGGCCGCCGAGGCCGGCTTCTTTCCCGGCGTGATCCTGTATCTGACCTACTGGTTCCCCCGCGCCTATCGGGGGCGGATCGTGGCCGTGTTCATGGTGGCGATCCCGATCTCGAGCTTCCTCGGCTCGCCGATCTCGGCCTCGATCCTCAACACCGACGGGATGTTGGGCTTCCGCGGCTGGCAATGGCTGTTCATCCTGGAGGCGCTCCCGGCCGTGCTGCTCGGCGTCATCGCCTTCGCGGTCCTGCCCGACGGGCCCGGCCAAGCGCGCTGGCTCACGCCGCAGCAGAGCGCCTGGCTCCAGGACCGGCTGTCCGCCGAGCGCGCCTCGGTGGTCGCGGGCGAGGGGGCGCCGGCCCGCCACCTTTCGGTTTGGCAGGTGATGCGCAACCGCTACGTGCTGGCTGCCTCGCTGATCTACGCGGGGGCCTCCGGCGCCAGCCAGTGCCTGTCGCTCTGGCAGCCGCAGATCATCAAATCGTTCGGGCTCACGAACCTGGAGACCGGGTTGCTGAACTCGATCCCGTTCGGCATCGCCTCGGTGCTGATGATCCTGTGGGGTCGCTCCTCGGACCGGAGGCAGGAACGGGTCTGGCACACGGCTTTGCCCCTCGGCCTGCTGGCGCTGAGCCTGGCGGCCTCGATCGCCACCGCGCAATTGCTGCCGACGATCCTGATCCTGTGCCTCGCCGTCACGGCCACCTACATGGTGAAAGGGCCGTTCTGGGCGCTGTCCACGGAATGGCTCTCGGCTGGTGCGGCGGCGGCCGGCATCGCGCAGATCAACGCCATCGGGAATATCGGCGGCTTTGTCGGGACATACCTGCTGGGCGTGATCAAGGACGCCACCGGCAGCTACCCGCTCGGCCTGCTGCCGCTGGTGGTGCTCTCGGCGGCCGGCTGCCTGCTGGTACTCGGGCTCGGGCGGGGCCGCCCTCAGGCTGCCGCAGCGGCACAGGCTTGAGCGCAATGCTGATTCGCACGCGGCTATCCTTTCGCGCCCGGCGCGACTCGGACGAAGGCGCCCTTCAAGCGCGATTCGTCCTGCCGGCCGGTCCTCCCACCGCTCAGACCCTCAAATTTCTGTGGTGGACCGGCACGTTACGACGAGCGCGATAGGAGCGGCGAACTTTACGATGTGATCAGTATCGCTGAAATTGCCCAATGCTGACGGATCGTGGGCGTTTTTTTCAGGTCTGCTCGAAAAATATCAGCGTCGGATTTCTGTAAGTCTCCCCACGCGCTGCGCAGCGGTCTGGCGTGTTGACATGTCAAGTCTGCGATGTGCTTATTCCTATGCTTGGAGTATGAAACTCCGGGCAGGATCTTCCTCGGCCATGATAGCCTTCGGAAGATCTGGAGCGCAGCAATGGCGCGCTTCAATTTAAAAACCCGGATTTTATATTCATATTGCAGTCGCCGTTGCGCTTGGCAATCGGTATTCGCCGTATGGCAACGTGTATTCATGCGAGTGAAGCTATTTTATGCTGCAACGGGACGCTGCCAGCTCGTACGGCTGGCAGCGTCGCAACCACGGCGTTGGAGTTGGATTGCCGACGCTTGAAATTGGGGAGGGGACGATTTTTTAATTGGTTGACTCATGAAGAAAAACAATACTGACTTGATATTTTATATGAGAATAGGTGCCGCAGTACTTCGTTGAGGTGCGATTTTATGTGGAATGTCGTCAGACCAAGCACTTGGAGCTCGTGAGATGTTTGCTATCAGTCCTGTCGCGTCTACGTCCGTCACCGCATTGAGGCCTCTCCAGGTCGATGCGCCGGAGCGGGTCGCGTCGGTGATAGCCAGCGTGCTTCCCGTGCCGGTGGCGCTGGATCCGAGGACGAATTACACCCTCTCGACCCAGGCGGCCGATGCCGTGCTGTCTCTTGTCCAGGTGAAGGCGCCCACACAGGATACGCTCGCGCTTCTCCCGCAACAGGTGGAGACTCCGCCGGTCTATGATGCCGAGAACGCGACACAGCCCAAGCTCGCCGGCGATACGCGCCCGGATGGGAGCGCGAACGGCGACGTAACTTCGGCACCCCCAATTTCTAACGGTCGAACCACGACCGCAGGTTTCGAATCATCGACGGTCGAACCGAAGACCGCCCAGCAGGCCAAGCACGCTGCTGAATGGGAGGCGTATCTTTATAAGATTACGCATGTCGACAGCAATGTCATGAATGCGATCAGTTTCTATCTGATGGCCAACGATGCCAATTATCGGGATTTCAAGAACGAACATCCTAGTGTCGATATTCATTGGATCAACGTCGATAATAAAAAGATCGTCTATCTCTGGCCGAGGATAACCGACAAGTGGTTTCCTGAGGTGGTCTGACGAACTTTTCGTGTTTGATCAACAGCGGGTTGAACGTGCTGCGACGATGCGAAGGTTTGGTCCTGTTCCGGACGTGATCGAACGGCGTTTGTCCGTCGGGGGCCACGGACCCAGGGCTATCGGCCTCCTGTAATCGCAGTTTCGGCGGCGATCAGACCGAGACCGATCGGGATCACAGAACCGGCAGCAGGCTCCGGATATGGGCCGCGAAGGCGCGGGTGAGCGGCGAGGCGTGCCGCTCCTCGAGCCGGACCACGAGGCCGATCTTCGGCAGGGTGGGTAAGCCGGCGGTGCGGGCGAGGATGCGCAGGTCCCTCGGTACCGCCGCCTGGGTGAGCACCGCGATCGCCTGCCCGGAGCGCACCACCGCGAGAAGACCCGAGAGGCTGCCGCTGGCATAGGCGATCCGGTAGTTGCGCCCGGCCTGAGACAGGGCCTCAAGCGCCGCGCGATGGTCGAGCGTATCCGGATCGCCCAGCGCGAGGCGGAGCGGGTCCGGCCAGTCGGTCCCACCGTCCTTGGCACCGACCCAGACGAGCGCCTCGCGGCGCAGGATCGCCCGCTCGGCATCGAGCGGGACCGACACCAGCGCCAGATCGAGGCCGCCGCGTTCGTACCGGCTCACGAGCCGGGGCGTCGCGGCGCAGACCACCTCGATCACCACGGCCGGATGGAGCTGGGCGAAGCTGCGCAGCAGCGCCGGCAGGAAGGCATCGGCGTAATCGTCCGGGCAGCCGAAGCGCAGCGTCCCGTCCAGGCGCCCGCCGGAGAGTTTCGCCAGGGCGTCGTCGTGTGAGGCCAGGATCCGGCGCGCATGGACCAACAGGCGCTCGCCATGGACCGTCAGGACCACGCCGCGCCCGGTCCGGGTCAGGAGAGGCTGACCGACGATGTCCTCCAGGCGCTTCATCTGCATGCTGAGCGCGGCCTGGCTGCGCCCGACCCGCTCCGCTGCCCGGCTCAGAGCACCGCTCTCGGCGACGTGGGCGAAGCTGCGCAGCAGGTCGATATCCAGGCTGACAGCCATCAGAAATCCTGAAGCCTCGGTTCAGATCTATAAGCTACCGTGACGGCGCGTCCGTCCCTAGCATGGCCTGACCTTCGACGGAGCCGAGGCAGCCATGACGCGGAACGCAGACCCCGATTTCTGGACCCGGGCGCGCCGGCATCTCGTGCGCTACGGCGGGACCTTCGCGCCGCTGATCATCGAGCGCGCGCAGGGCAGCTTCGTCTACGATGCCGACGGCCGCGCCATCCTCGATTTCACCTCCGGCCAGATGAGCGCCATCCTGGGCCACGGTCATCCTGAGATCGCCGCCGTGGTGGCCGATCACGCGGCGCAGCTCGACCACCTGTTCAGCGGCATGCTGACCCGCCCGGTGGTCGACCTCGCCACGGAGCTGGCCCGCCTGGCACCGGGCGATCTTGAGCGCGCGATGCTGCTCACCACCGGCGGCGAAGCCAACGAGGCGGCCCTGCGCATGGCCAAGCTCGCCACCGGAGGCTGGGAGGTGGTGAGCTTCGCCCAGTCCTGGCATGGCATGACCGCGGGGGCCGCTGCGGCGACCTACAGCGCCGGCCGCAAGGGCTACGGCCCGGCTGCAATCGGCTCCTTCGCGATCCCGGTCCCGAACGCCTATCGGCCGGCGTTCGTGACGGATGGCGCCGCGGATTGGCAGGCCGAGCTGAACTACGCCTTCGCGCTGATCGACCAGCAATCCACCGGCAACCTCGCGGCCTTCCTGGCCGAGCCGATCCTGAGCTCGGGCGGCATCATCGAACTGCCCCTCGGCTATCTCGCCGCCCTGAAGCGCAAATGCGTCGCGCGGGGCATGCTGCTGATCCTCGATGAGGCCCAGACCGGTATCGGCCGCACCGGCCTGATGTTCGCCTGCGAGCGCGACGGCGTCGTGCCGGACATCCTGACCCTGTCGAAGACCCTGGGCGCCGGCCTGCCGCTCGCCGCCCTCGTCACCACGGCCGAGATCGAGGAACGCTGCCACGCCCGCGGCTTCCTGTTCTACACGACCCACGTCTCCGACCCGCTCCCGGCGGCGGTGGGCCTGAAGGTGCTGGAGATCGTCCAGCGCGACGGGCTCGCCGCCCGGGCCGCGGAAGCGGGCGAGCGGCTATCGGCGCGGCTGCGGGCGCTGCAGCAGCGCTTCGCCTGCATCGGCGATCTGCGCGGTCGCGGGCTGCTGCAGGGCATGGAGATCGTGGCGGATCGCCGGACCAAGGTCCCGGCCCCGGAACTCGGGGACGCGATCACCCGGCGCTGCCTGGAACTCGGCCTCAGCATGAACATCGTGCAGCTGCCGGGCATGGGCGGCGTCTTCCGCATCGCCCCGCCGCTGACCGTCTCCGACGCCGAGATCGATCAGGGCGTAGACATCCTGGAGCGTGCTCTCGAAGCCTCGGTATAACGAGCCCAAGACCGGGATCCCAAAGGGCAAGCCCTTTGGCGGGGTTCGGGGCAAGATTTCAGGGCTTGGCCCCTGAGATGCCACGGCTCCGCCCTGGACCCGCAAAAGGTCGGAGACCTTTTGAAAGCAGGACTTTCGTGATCAGTCCTGGAAGCAACGCCTCAGGCCGCCTCGATCTCTTCGCTGACCATCAGCCATTCTTCCTCGGCGGCGGCCAGGGCGCTCGCGGCGTCCGCGCGCATCTTGGCGATCTCGCCAGCCTTGGCGGCGTTCTCCCGGAAGGCCGAGCCGTCCTCCAGCGCCGCGTCGATCTTCTGGATCGCTGCTGTGAGCTTGGCCATGCGCGCCTCGATCCCGTCGAGCTTCTTCCGCAACGGGGCGAGGGCGGCGCGGCGCTCGACGCCGGCCCGGCGGGCCTCGGCCTTCTGGCCGCCCGCGGGCTCCACGTCGCGCGTCTCCTCGCGCTCGGGGCCGGACAGGACGAAGCGGCGGTAATCGTCCATGTCGCCGTCGAAGGTTTTTACCGTGCCGTCGGCCACCAGCCACAGCCGGTCGGCGCAGGCCTCGACCAGGAACCGGTCGTGGCTCACCAGGATGACGGCGCCCTCGTAGTCGTTGATCGCCTCGACCAGGGCCTGGCGGCTCTCGATATCGAGGTGGTTGGTCGGCTCGTCGAGGATCAGCAGGTGCGGGCCGTGGAAGGCCGCGAGCCCCATCAGCAGCCGCGCCTTCTCGCCGCCGGAGAGTTTTTCCACCGGCGTGTCGGCCTTGTTGGCGCCGAAGCCGAGCCGGGCGGTGGCCGAGCGCACCTTCGCCTCCGGCACGTCCGGCATCAGCGTGCGGACATGCGCGTAGGCGCTCTCGGCGGGGCGCAGCTCGTCGAGCTGGTGCTGGGCGAAGTAGGCCACCTCCATCTTGGAGGAGCGCCGGACCTCGCCGCCGATCGGCCCCATCCGGCCGCCGATCAACTTGCAGAAGGTCGACTTGCCGTTGCCGTTGGCGCCGAGCAGCGCGACGCGGTCGTCGGGCGCCAGGCTGAGGTCGAGCCCGCTGAGCACGATGCGGTCGCCGTAGCCGGCCTTGACCCGCTCCATGGAGACGATCGGCGGCGACAGGGGCTTTTCCGGGCTCGGCAGGTGGATCACCGGCACGTCGTCCTCGATCAGGGCCGCGATCGGCTCCATCTTGGCGAGCCGCTTCACGCGCGACTGGGCCTGGCGCGCCTTGGTCGCCTTCGCCTTGAACCGGTCGATGAAGCTCTGGAGATGCGCCCGCTCGGCATCCTGCTTCACCTTGGCCTTGGCGAGCAGCATGCGCTTCTCGGAGAGCTGCTTGGCGAAGCTGGTGTAACCGCCGCGGTAGATCGTCAGCTTGCCGCGGTCGAGATGCAGGATGTGATCGACGCTGGTGTCGAGCAGGTCGCGGTCGTGGCTGATGATGATCGCGGTGCGCGGGTAGCGCTCCAGATAGTCGTAGAGCCAGAGCGTGCCCTCGATGTCGAGGTAGTTGGTCGGCTCGTCCAGCAGCAGCAGGTCGGGCTCGGAGAACAGCACGGCGGCGAGCGCCACGCGCATCCGCCAGCCACCGGAGAAGTCCGCGCAGGGCCGCGCCTGCGCGGCCGCATCGAAGCCGAGGCCGTGCAGGATCGCGGCGGCCCGCGCCGGCGCCGAGTGGGCGCCGATATCGACCAGCCGGGTCTCGATCTCGGCCCGGCGCAGGCCGTCGGCGTGCTCGGCCTCGGCCATCAGCCTGGCGCGCTCGGTGTCGGCGGCGAGCACCACCGCGTGCAGCGTCTCCGGTCCGGCCGGCGCCTCCTGGGCGACCGCGCCGATGCGCATGCCCTTGGGCAGCGAGACCGATTTCGCGTCCACGGGCAGGTCGCCGAGGATCGCCTTGAACAGCGTCGTCTTGCCGGCGCCGTTGCGCCCGACGAGACCCACGCGCGCGCCCTCGGGGATCGAGAAATTCGCGGCGTCGAGGATCAGGCGATCGCCGATGCGGTAGGTGAGGTCATGGACGCGCAGCATGGCGGCGTTCTGGCCGTCCGCGCCCGGGGAGGCAAGCGCCCTGTCGGCTTCCTCGCACGTTGCCCGGCCGGGCAAGAAGACGCGCCAGGGGAGCCTTCATGGCTGCGCTGAAACGCGTGATCGAAAGCAGTCGCTTTAACGGAATTGCATCATTCTCGGTCGAATATAGGACACTTCTTCGGTGCCGGCGCCGCGGATAGTGTTCAGCCCGCTCGATGGCCGATGCCGGAAAGCCGGAGTTTCGCGGTTGCGGAGCGGCGCCGTGAAGGCGGGTCCGCTACGTTGTGCGCCCATCAAGGGGGCGTGTGGTGGGAGAGGCGCTTTGGGTCGCACAGTGATCCTGACCGATGATCTCAGTCGTGGCGAGCGCCTGGTGCGCAACCTCGGTGGCGGTCCCGGCCTCGTCCTCTACGATCTCTACGGCGATGCGGAGCCGCCCCCGGGCGCTGCGCTGGTGATCAGCGACGTGAGCGCGCTGACCTCGGATGCCGTCTTCCGGCTGCGCCGGGCGCTCGCCGTCGCGCGCGACAGGACCACGCCGTTCCTCGCGCTGATCCACGGCAATCTCGGGCGCGGCGAGATCCAGGCGACCGCCCTCGGGGCCACGCGGATCCTTCCGGCCTCCGCCGCGAACGCAATGCTCGTCAACGCGGTCTCAGCGCTCAGCAAGCCGGGACCCGAGCGCGAAGACGGTGGCGACCTGCAACGCTGCGCCGAGGAGGCGCGGTCCGCCTTCGCGGCAATCTTCCACGGAGACACGGCGCCGGCCGCCGCGATCGTCGATGCCGGCACCACCATCGTGAACCGGGCGATCCGCGAATCGAAGGTCCGCGACTGGCTGAACGTGGTCGCCGGCTTCGACGACGTGACGCATCGCCATTGCCTGACGGTCGCCGGCCTGGCCGCGGCCTTCGCCCAGAGCCTGGGCCTCAACGAGGTCGACGCCCATCACCTGACCAAGGGCGCGCTGCTGCACGATATCGGCAAGTCGAAAATTCCGCTGGCGATCCTCAACAAGCCGGCGCCGCTGACCCCGGCGGAGCGGATCGAGATGGATCGGCATCCGGGGATCGGCCATGCCATGCTGATCGACGGCGATTACGACGCCGGGACGCTCGCCGTCGTCCGCTCGCACCATGAATATCTCGACGGGTCGGGCTATCCGGACGGCCTTCGAGCCGCGCAGATCCCCGACCTCGTCCGGCTGATCACGATCTGCGATATCTTCGCGGCGCTGATCGAGGCCCGACCCTACAAGGCACCGAAGTCGATCCGAGAAGCCTATGCGATCCTGACGGCGATGGGCCCGAAGCTCGATGCCGATCTCCTCCGCGCCTTCCGCCAGGTGGCGATGGCCTGCGAGCAGCCTGGCCAGCGGCTGTCGGCCTGAGCCGGCGCCGTCAGATCAGCTCCCAGGCCGCTCTCTCGCGCATCAACGCGCCGACCAGGGCGTGATTCAACTCGTGCCCGGTATGGAAGGCCACCACCCGGCCCTCGACCGGGTGTCCCGCCAGCATCAGATCGCCGACGAGGTCCAGGACCCTGTGGCGGACCGGCTCATTCGGGACGCGCATCCCGCCGAGGACGCTCCCCCGCCAGAGCAGCGCCGCCGAGCGCGGCGACACCCCCTGCAGGAAGTCCCGGCCCGTGGCGTAGCCGTAGGCGCGGCCGGCCATGGCCCGAAGATACCGGCCGAAGCTGCGCGCGGGCGCGATCTCCCGCAGGAAGCTGTCCGGCGTGATGGCGCCGGCCCAGTCGATCGCGCCGAAATGGGCGAGCGCGACATGGCCGGTCACGTGGAGTCCCGCGCCCGGCCCGATCTGGATCCGGCGTCGTCCGTCCTCGACGGCGATCGTCCGGCGCATCCGGATCACCCGGCAGGGGAAGGGCTGCTCGACCCGGCCCACCCGTCGGATCGCATCGCACCAGGGCAGCGCACTGCCGTCGAAGATCGGCAGCTCGTCGGCGTCGATCTCGGCCAGCACGTTGTCGATCCGGAGCGCGTGCAGAGACGCCATCAGGTGCTCGATCGTGCGCACCAATGCGCCCTCGCGCCGGATCGCCGTCGAGAGCGGCTGCGAGTCCCGATATTGCCAGAGCGCGGGCACGTCGATGGTGCGCCCAGTCTCCAGGCGGCGCCGAAAGACAATGCCGTGCCCTGCGGGCGCCGGGCAGACCCGGACGGTGGCATAGCGGCCCGAATGCAAGCTATGGCCGGACCGCTCGAACGCATCGGCCAATGTCGCCTGACACCGGCCGATCGGCACGACCGGGCCGGAATTCAAAGCTGCAATGTCGAACTCTTGGTGCATCGGGAATCGTCGGGCGCTGCGGCGCGGGAAATTATCCCTCTGCACCGATCCACGCTAATAAACTCCTGTTCAGCCAAGCGCGGCTTGACCGGCCAGCGCGTGACCGTCACGATCGATCCCGCCTCATCGATCGAGCGCGGCCGGATCGGTGCGCGGCTCCGAGATGCGGGCTGCTCCCGTCCCAAGTGTTGCTGGCCCAGAGTTGCTGGTCGGCCCCGTCAGGGCAGGGACGGGGGCCGGGGCCGAAGGGACAGGATCGATGGCGCGGTTGGGGACGATACCCTTCTTCAAGGATCCGGGCATCGAGCTCGGTCCATTCGAGACCCGCTGCCACTGGCGCCGCTTCGACGAGAACGAGGTGCTGGTCGACTTCGACGACATCTCCACGGACGTCTACTTCATCGCCTCGGGCGAGGTCCGCATCCTGAACCGGACCCAGTCCGGCAAGGAGGTGATCCTCGGCGAGATGCGCGGCGGGGCCTTCTTCGGCGAGCTCGCCGCCATCGACGGCATCGGCCGCTCGGCCAACGTCACGGCGCTCACCCGCGGCGAAGTCTGCGTGGTCCCGGCCACCGTGTTCCGCCAGATGGTGTTCGCTTCCGAGGCCATCGCCGACCGGCTGTTCCGGCTGCTGGCGAAGCGCGTGCGTGAACTCAACACCCGGCTCATGGAGCACGCGCTCCTCGACCTGAAGCACCGGCTCTACGCCGAACTGCTGCGCCTCTCGGTCCCGAGATCGGGCACGTCGGGCGAGCGGGTCGTGTCGCCGCCGCCCTATCACCACGTGCTGGCCGCCCGGATCGGCTGCCGCCGCGAGCAGGTCACCCGCGAGTTTACCGCGATGGCGGCCGAGGGGCTGGTCGATCGCACGCGCGGTGCCCTGGTCCTGCGCCGGCCCGACCTGCTCGAAGCGCGCGTGGCCGAGGCGCTGCGCGAGGATTCCTGAGGCCTTGCCGGACGCACCCGCGCTGCGCCTGCGCCTGGAGGATCTGACCAAGCGCTTCGGCACGCATGTCGCCGTCGATGCGGTGAACCTCGACTTGGAGCCCGGGGAGTTCTTCTGCCTGCTCGGGCCGTCCGGCTGCGGGAAGAGCACCCTGCTGCGCATGATCGCGGGCTTCGAGACACCGAGCTCCGGCCGTGTGCGCCTGGGCGAGCAGGACCTGACCGCCCTGCCGCCGCATCGGCGGCCGGTGAACATGATGGTCCAGTCCTACGCCCTGTTCCCGCATATGAGCGTGGCCGGCAATGTCGGCTACGGCCTGAAGGGTCTGGGCCGGGCCGCCGCGTCCGCCCGGGTGGCGGAGCTGCTGCGCCTCGTCCGCCTGGACGGGTTCGGGGATCGCCGCCCCGACACGCTGTCGGGCGGGCAGCGCCAGCGGGTGGCACTTGCCCGGGCGCTCGCCCGCGAACCGAAATTGCTGCTCTTGGACGAGCCCCTCGGCGCCCTCGACCGCGGCCTGCGCGAGGAGACCCAGACCGAGTTGCGCGCCGTGCAGCGCCGTCTGGGCACCGCCTTCGTGGTGGTGACCCACGATCCCGAGGAGGCGATGATGCTCGCCGACCGCATCGGCGTGATGGAGGCCGGCCGGCTTACCCAGGTCGGGCCCGCGGCCGAGCTGTACCGGCGCCCAGCCAGCCGCTTCGTGGCGGGCCTGCTCGGCGACGTGAATCTCATCCCCGGCCGGCTCGGACCCGTCGAGCCCGGCGACAGCCGCGCGGTGCAGACCGCACATGGGACGATCCGCGGTTCCGCGACGGTGCTGCCGGACGGCGCGTCAGTGGTCGTCGCGGTGCGCCCGGAAGACCTCGTCGTCGGCACCGACGGGCTGCCGGTGACGCTCGCCGATACGGTTTTCTTGGGCGACCGCCTGCGCCGGACTCTGCGCCTGCCGGATGGCACCGTGTTGCGGTCGAGCGGGCGGCCGGGCGACGCGCGCGATGCCGTGGGTTCAGAGACCCGTGCCGGCTTCGCCGCCGCGGACGCCGTGATCCTGCCGGCATGAGGGGCACGGTGCCGGGAAAACGTCTGTTCGACCGGCTGGTGCGCCTGCCGCCGTTCCTGTGGCTGACGGCGTTCTTCCTGCTGCCCTTCGCGATCACCTTGAAGATCAGCCTGTCGGAACCGGCGACCGCGATCCCGCCCTACCTGCCGGTGCTCGATTGGCAGGGCGGGCTCGACGGCTGGTCGAGCTTCCTCGAAGCCCTGAACCTCGACAATTACACGACGCTCGCCGCCGACACGCTCTATCGCGACGCCGCCCTCGGCTCGCTCGGCTACGCGCTGGCCGCCAGCCTGATCCTGGTCGCCCTCGGCACGCCGCTCGCCTACGCGCTGGCCCGGTCTCCGTCCCGCTGGCAACCGCTCCTCGTCGCCCTGGTGGTGGTGCCGTTCTGGACGAGCTTTCTGATCCGGGTCTACGCCTGGATCGCGATCCTCAAGCCCGAGGGCCTGCTGAACCTGATCCTGCGCCGGCTCGGTCTGATCACCGAGCCGCTGATCATCCTGAACACCGACGCCGCGGTGATCATCGGGCTGGTCTACGCCTACCTGCCCTTCATGGTCCTGCCGCTCTACGCGGTGATGAACCGCCTCGACCCGGCGCTACGCGAGGCCGCGGCCGATCTCGGCGCCTCGCCGACCCGGGTGTTCTGGACCGTGACCCTACCGCTCAGCCTGCCCGGGATCGCGGCCGGGGCCGGCCTCTGCTTCATCCCGATGGTCGGCGAGTTCGTGATCCCGGACCTGCTCGGTGGATCCGAGACCCTGATGCTCGGCCGGGTGCTGTGGAGCGAGTTCTTCTCGAACCGCGACTGGCCGCTCGCCTCGGCGGTGGCGGTGCTGATCCTCGCGATCATCATCGGCCCGGTGGTGCTGTTCCGCGACAGCCTGCGCGCTGGCGAGGAGGGCCGCCCGTGACTTGGGTGACCCGCACCGCCCTCGTGCTCGGACTCGGCTTCCTCTACGCGCCGATCCTGGTGCTGATCGCCTACTCGTTCAACGCCTCGAGCCTGGTCACCGTCTGGGGCGGATTCTCGACGAAGTGGTACAGCGCACTGCTGGCCGATGCGCCGCTGATGGCGGCGGCCTGGGTGTCCTTGAGGGTCGCGCTGCTGGCGAGCCTGATCGCCACAATCCTCGGGACCCTCGCGGCGCTGGCTCTGGAGCGCCACGGCCGCTTCCGCGGACGGGCGCTGTTCACCGGGCTGATCTTCGGGCCGATGGTGATGCCGGAGGTGATGATCGGCCTGTCGCTCCTCCTGATGTTCATCGGCATCGGGATCGACCGGGGCATCGCCACGATCGTGATCGCGCATGCCACCTTCTGCACCGGCTTCGTCGCCGTCGTCGTGGCGGCGCGCCTGCGCGGGCTTGACCGCGGCCTCGAAGAGGCGGCCGCCGATCTCGGCGCGGGGCCGATGCGGGTGTTCCTCACCATCACGCTGCCGCTTCTCGCGCCGGCGGTGCTCGCCGGCGCGCTGCTGGCCTTCACCCTGTCGCTCGACGACCTCGTCATCGCGAGTTTCGTCTCGGGCCCGGGCTCGACCACCCTGCCGATGCGGCTCTACGGCCAGGTCCGGCTCGGGGTGAACCCGGAGATCAACGCCGCCTCGACGCTCCTGGTGGTGCTGGTCAGCGCCTTCGTGCTGCTGGCGTCATGGCTGACCGTCCGGCGCTCGCGCGCCTGAGGCGGTTTTCATCCGGTTCGGACCCGACCCCTCATACATGACGTGCGCTCGCGCACGCAGCCACGCTTCCTCTGACCATACTCTCGCGAAGAGCCCGCTGCTTCATGCAGCGAATCCATGAGGGACCTTCGTCATGATTCGTGCTCTGACTCTGTTTTCCCTGGCCGCATTACTCACCGCATCGGCCGCAGAAGCCCGCTCCGCCCGCGCCCACGCAAAGCCCCTGCCCAACTTGGCCATCAAGGCACGTGAGTCGGCGCTGAAGGATTTCGACGCCCGCATGAGCCGGCTGGATGCCCTGATGGGTCTGTCTCCGAAAACCTCTCCGCGGTCGCGCTCGGCGGATGCCGGCCGCTGAGAACGGTCAGCCAATGGGTTAGCGGCCGAGGCCGCCGGCCTCCTCGATGAAGCGTGCGACGGCGTCGGCACCGTCGCCGCCCCGCAAGGATGCGAACACGTAGGGCCGCGCGCCGCGCATCCGCTTGGTGTCGGCTTCCATCACCGAGAGATCGGCGCCGACAAGCGGCGCGAGATCGGTCTTGTTGACGATCAACAGGTCCGACCGGGTGATGCCCGGGCCGCCCTTGCGGGGAATTTTTTCGCCCCCTGCCACATCGATCACGTAGAGCGTGATGTCGGCGAGTTCCGGCGAGAACGTCGCCGCCAGGTTGTCGCCGCCCGATTCGATCAGCACCAGATCGAGCTTCGGGAAGCGCCGGCTCATCTCGGCGACCGCGGCGAGGTTGATCGAGGCATCCTCGCGGATCGCCGTATGCGGGCAGCCGCCGGTCTCGACCCCCAGGATGCGCTCCTCCGGCAGGGCGCCGGCCACGGTCAGGATTCGGGCATCCTCCTTGGTGTAGATGTCGTTGGTGATCGCACAGATCTCGTAGCGGTCGCGGAAGCGTTTGCAGAGCTGCTCCATCAGGGCGGTCTTGCCGGAGCCCACGGGGCCGCCGATGCCGACGCGGAGCGGGCCGTTCGAGGAGGTCATGCTGCGCCCTCAGGATCGAAAGATGCGGGAATATTGCGTCTCGTGCCGGAACGAGCCCAGATCGAGGCGGAAGGTGGCGGAGCCGATCGCGTCGAGATCCGCGTCGCCCGCGTCCTCGGCGAGCCGGACGATGCGGGGCGTCAGGGCGGCGATCACCCGCGTGCCCGCGGCCTGCCCGACCGGCGCCGCCCGCAAGGCTGCCGAGACGAGGTTCTGAACGAAGGCGAGACCGTAGGCGGCCAGCAACGGCGGCCGCGGCATCCCGTGCGCGCCCGCCGCCGCACCGACCGCCACCGGATACGCGACCGGCCCCGGCAACTGCTCAGCCAGGATCGAGAAGGTTTCGCAGGGCCATGCGCCGAGCGTGGCGTCGAGGAAGCTGCGGCCCTGCTGGCTGGTCTCCAGATGCAATTCGCGCGACGGCGCCAGGGCCAGGGCCAGGTCGTTGATCGCGACGATCGCGTCCGGGGAGTCCGAACCCGCCGCCCGATGGGCATGGGCCGCCAGGATCAGGTCGTTGCGCAGGGCGCCGTGCGCACAGACATCGGAGAGCCAGGCGGTGAGGCTCGGCTCGTCGCGCACGTCGCCGGTCTCGGCGGCCCATTCCAGCCCGTGCGAATAGGCGTAGGCGCCCACCGGATAGCCCGGCGACAACCACGCCATCAGCCGCAACGCGTCCAGGCTCTCACCCATCGGCGTGGTGGTGATGGTGGCTGCCATGCGGGTGATCGTGGCCGTGGGCATGGCCGCCGGAATAGGCCCCGCCCTCTGGCCGGAACGGGCGCAGGACCGGCTCGGCGGTGCCGCCCAGGCCCCGGACCATGTCGGCCAGCACATGGTCGTCGGCGATCCAGACTGCCTCCGCGCCGATCTCGGCCGGGATGTGCCGGTTGCCGATATGCCAGATCAGCCGCTTGAGGGCATGGTCGCTCGCGGCGCGGATCTCCAGCAGACGCTCAGGGGCCGCCTCGACCCAGACGAACCGGCCATCCTCCAGCACCAGGGCGTCGCCGTCCTCCAGGACGGCGGCCTCCGGCAGATCGAGCAGAAACCCCAAGCCCCCGGCGCCGCGCATGGCGACGCGGCGGCGATGGCGCTCGCCGGAATCCAGGACGACCCGGTCGACGATCTCGCCGCCGGACAGGTGCTCGCGGCGGAGGATGCGGGTGGCGCGGATCATGAACTCAGGATTGGTCAATCAGATCAGGCTCCTCCGGCAGGAAGCCGTCGGACAACGCGTCTTCGAGGGTGAACGGAGGCTGCTCGGGGAAAAGGGTGAAATCCATACGGTCAGGCGGTTCCGGATCTCGCGCTGGTCGATGGCGCCCACATTCGCCACCTGGTCGATCAGATGGTCTAGATCGAGCTCGTCGAGACGACGGGCGCGCAGCAAATCGGCCTGGGCCTGCGTCCAGAGGAAGAAATCGGTCTCGTAGAGGTCGTCCCTCGGTGGCGTTTTCAGTGCGGCCTTCGCCATTTCTGGCCTCCTGTCCGTCCGCTCCATGATAGCTCAGAACAGAAAATAGCGCTGCGCCATCGGCAGCACCTCGGCCGGCTCGCAGACCAGAAGCTCGCCGTCGGCGCGGACGTCGTAGGTCTCGGGATCGACCTCGATCACCGGCGTGGCGTCGTTCAGCACCATGTCCTTCTTGGAGATGCCTCCGCGGACATTCTCCACCGCGACAAGCTGCTTCTGCACGCCGAGCCGCTCCCGCAACCCGTCCTCCACCGCCGCCCGGGACACGAAGGTCAGCGCCGTCGCGTAGGGGACGCGGCCATAGGCGCCGAACATCGGGCGGTAATGCACCGGCTGGGGCGTCGGGATCGAGGCGTTCGGGTCGCCCATCGGGGCGGCCGCGATGCTGCCGCCCTTCAGCACGAGATCGGGCTTCACCCCGAAGAAGGCCGGCGTCCAGAGCACGAGGTCGGCGAGCTTGCCGGGCTCCACCGAGCCGATATGCTTCGACACGCCATGCGCGATGGCCGGGTTGATCGTGTATTTGGCGACGTAGCGCCGGGCGCGCAGGTTGTCGGTGCCGGAGGTGTCGCCTGCGAGCGCGCCCCGCTGGCGCTTCATCTTGTCGGCGGTCTGCCAGGTGCGGATCACGACCTCGCCGACGCGGCCCATGGCCTGACTGTCCGACGACATCATGGAGAGCGCGCCGATATCGTGGAGGATGTCCTCGGCCGCGATGGTCTCGCGCCGGATCCGGCTCTCCGCGAAGGCGAGATCCTCCGGGATCGACGGGTCGAGGTGGTGGCAGACCATGAGCATGTCGAGATGCTCGTCGATGGTATTCTTCGTGTAGGGCCGCGTCGGGTTCGTGGACGACGGGAGGACGTTCGGCAGTCCGGCGACCTTGATGATGTCCGGCGCGTGGCCGCCGCCGGCCCCCTCGGTGTGGAAAGCGTGGATCGTGCGGCCCTTGAACGCCGCGATCGTGTCCTCCACGAAGCCCGACTCGTTGAGCGTGTCGGTGTGGATCATGACCTGGATGTCGTGGGCGTCCGCCACCGACAGGCAGGTGTCGATCGCCGCCGGGGTCGTGCCCCAATCCTCGTGGAGCTTGAGCGCGCAGGCCCCGGCCCGGACCATCTCGACCAGGCTCTCGGGCCGCGAGGCGTTGCCCTTGCCGGCAAACGCCAGGTTCATCGGGAAGGCGTCGGCGGCCTCGATCATCCGGGCGATGTGCCAGGGGCCCGGCGTGCAGGTGGTGGCGAAGGTGCCGTGCGCCGGCCCGGTGCCCCCGCCCAGCATCGTGGTGACCCCCGAGCACAGGGCCTCCTCGATCTGCTGCGGGCAGATGAAGTGGATATGGCTGTCGAAGCCCCCGGCCGTGAGGATCTTACCCTCGCCGGCGATCACCTCCGTGCCGGGGCCGACGATGATGTCGACACCGGGCTGCACGTCGGGGTTGCCGGCCTTGCCGAGCTTGAAGATCCGGCCCCGCACGATGCCGACATCGCATTTCACGATGCCCCAATGGTCGAGCACCACCGCGTTGGTGATCACCGTGTCGACCGCTCCGGCCGCGTTCGTGACCTGGCTCTGCCCCATCCCGTCGCGGATCACCTTGCCGCCGCCGAACTTCACCTCCTCGCCGTAGGTGGTGAAGTCGCGCTCCACCGTGATCTCGAGGCAGGTGTCGGCGAGCCGGATGCGGTCGCCGGTGGTCGGGCCGAACATGTCGGCATAGGCCGATCGGGGGAGGGCGGCGGGCTTCGGGGTGTTGGCCATGCGGGTCAGGGCTCCCGGCGCAATCGGGTGAAGGCGTCCGCGGGTTCGGCCTTCCGATCGAAGGTCAGCGTGGTCCCGCATCCGGCCGAGCGGTTGATGGCGCCGATGAGGTGATCGGCGAAATCGCCCCGGCCGCCGGCCCAGGCCGACAAGGCGGCCTCGGCCGCTTCGCGGTGATCGAGGACGACGTTCGATGCGTTGAGCAAGCGGCGGATCACCGAGACGAGAGCGGCCTTCTTCTGGCGCAAGGGCCGCGCCAGAATCCAGACGGTCTCGGCGAGCACCACCGCATTGACGAAGAACTGGGCGTCGCGCCGGCTCAAGGCTTCCGCAGCGAGCGCGGTCTGCTCCGGCGCATCATCCGGCCAAACCGTTTCATCGACGAGCCAGCGCAGCAGCACGTTCGTGTCCAGCCCGATCACGCCTCGTCGTCCTCGGCCGCATCGTGCCTCCGGTTCCAGCGGGCGGCGCGGCTGGCCTCGATCCAGTCAGCCATGCGCGCGCCATCGACCGGCGCGATCGGATCACAGCTCTCACGACCGACGATGCCGCGAAGCGCAGCCAGCGCATCGGTCCGTGCCTCGACCAGGAAACGGCCATGCGCATCCTGGGTGAAGACCAGCTTGTCGCCCGCCTTCACGCCGAGGGCTTTGCGCAGCGAGGCAGGCACGGTCACCTGACCCTTCGACGTAATCTTGGCCTCCGCCGCCTTCATGCGCCTCTCCTTACCGTATGCGATATCAGTAAGGAGATCGGTGAGAGACCCGCAAGGGCAGCGAGACAGCTTTCGGCCGACTCACAGCTTACCCATCACGTCGCCGCGGAACCCGTACACGGTGCGCCCGCCCGAGAGCGGCACCAGCACCACCTCCCGGGTCGAGCCCGGCTCAAAACGCACGGCGGTGCCGGGCGCGATGTCGAGGCGCTGCCCACGCGCCTTCTCGCGCTCGAAGACGAGGCCCGGATTCACCTCGTAGAAGTGATAGTGCGAGCCGACCTGGATCGGCCGGTCGCCGGTGTTGGCCACCGTGATCACCGTGCGGTCGGCGCCTGCGTTGAACACGATCTCGCCGGGCAAGGTCGTCACCGTGCCGGGCACGTCCGTGGAGACCGCCCCCCGGATCGGGTGATGCACGGTCACGAGCTTGGTCCCGTCCGGAAACGTCGCCTCGACCTGGATGTCGTGGATCATCTCGGCGATGCCGGGCATCACCTGGTCAGCGGTGAGCACGTTCGCCCCCGCCTGCATCAGCTCGGCGACGCTGCGCCCGTCGCGGGCGCCCTCGACGACGAAGTCAGTGATCAGCGCCACCGCCTCGGGATGGTTAAGCTTGACCCCGCGCGCCAGGCGGTTGCGTGCCACCTGCGCCGCCATGGCGATGAGCAGCTTGTCCTTCTCGCGGGGCGTCAGCAGCACGGGATACCTCGTCGTCGCGGCGACGGGAGCAAGGATCATGCGTGGCGTGGGGTCAAGGGTATCGCTGACCCGTCCGACATCGCCGAGAAGCGGCACACCAATCGAGACGCGCCGCGCTCTGGATCCGGCTAGGCAGATCGCGGGGATCGATGCAAAACCAGCGCCCGGTGAGCGCGGTCATGCGCGTCTTCGCGGATCTCATGGACACGCAAGCCTGGGTCGTTGCGTCGGCGCCGTTCAGGCCCGCGCCGGCCTCCTCGAATCCCTCGGCACGCCCCTCATGAACGATCCCGGCCCGCACGAACGCGACGCACAGCGACCTGACCAAAACGACATCGATGTCAGGCTCGGACAGCACGCGGTCGGGCTGCTCCAAGCCGCCCAAGACAGTGGCGACCCGGCCCTGATCGCACAGGCCGAGGCGATGGCCGTGGCGGTCGGGTTCGCCCTGGCGTCGCGTCTGCCGGGCTATGGCGAGGCCGGCGAGTCATGACGCTCGGCGAATCGTCAGACCGCCTCGTCGTACCCGCCGATCAACTGCATGGCCCGCAGCCGCGCCGTCCGCTCGTCGCGGGCGCGGCGATCCGCCTCCAGGGCGGTCCAGAGGGCGATCAGGTCGGCATTGGGCCGCGGCTCGATCGCCGCATCGGCCTCAGTCGCTGTATCGGTGGGATCGAAGGCGTCCATGTCGTGGCATCCCGCGCCTTGCGCTGCGGTCCGGTATCAGCACAGCACTTACGCAGTCCAGCCTCAAATACAGGCATCACCTGTACAACCGGCCGGCTTCGTCACCCGGAACGGGAGTTCGGGCGATCCCATTGCGACCGGATGCTTCCGCGCGCGCCCGTGATCCGAATCCGTCGGCGGTCTTAGCCTCCGCAAGCTTGCGCAAACTTGAGAAACAAAACGGACACGCGGACGTGGCACCTGTCCGATCCGCTCGGCCGCGCGTCATCCGCATGGTGGGCCGCTCTCAACCCTTCGTCAGCGTGGCGATGATGGATTCGACGACGTCGATCTGGTGTTGCACCGCGACCAGCCGCGGGCCTGCGGCTGCGCCGTCGCCGAGCACGAAGGTGCCCTTCTGCCGGCGCGTGTCGCGCAGCTTCCGCACCGAGGCGACGATGGTCTGCCGCTCTTCGAGAAGGGCGGCCCGCAGCTCGTTCAAGCCGTCCAGTTCCAGCGTGTCGGCCATGCGGGATTCCGGTCTCCTGGCTGTGGGGCCTGACGCGACGGCATCCGATCCCAAGCGCGTCCGCGCCGCGGATTGCCTCGCGGCGATCCGATCGTCTCGCTCATCTGCGATGCCTTTGCGTCGCGTGCAATCGGCGCCTCTCATAGCGTCTGCCACGCGTATAATGGACGTTTCGGCGGCGGCGATCGGCAGAGCGCCCGAATATCGCCGCATCGATTGTATGCTAGGGAATGCAATAATCTCGATCGGCGTTCTGCAGCGTCCGGCGCGGTCCGATCACGCAAGGGCCAGTCAGGCATGCTGAGCCACGATGACAGCCATCGCGACGCGACTCGATCGGACGAGGCTGTCGCATTCCACGGCGAGGGGGAACCGCGGCCGATGAAGGTGGAGCGGAAGCCGCGGCGGTCCCGCGGTTTGGTGACGACGATCGTGGCCCTGGCCCTCCTGGGCGGCGGGGCCTACGGCTATGTGCGCACGACGCAGCGGCCGGTGACCAAGGCGAAGGCGGCCGCGCCGGTACCCGTGCCGGTGACCCTCGGGATGGTCGAGCAGGGGCCGTTCGCGCTGGTTCTGAACGGGCTCGGCACGGTCCAGGCCTACAACACCGTCCAGGTGCGGACCCGCGTCGATGGCGAGATCCGCCAGATCGCCTTCCGCGAGGGCCAGACTGTCCGCACGGGTGATATCCTGGTTCAGATCGACCCGCGCCCCTACCAGGCCGCCCTGGACCAAGCGAAGGCCAAGAAGGAGCAGGATACCGCCAACCTCAACAACGCCAAGGCGGATCTCGTCCGCTACACCGGGCTCGGCGCCTACGCGTCGCGCCAGCAGACCGAGACGCAGACCGCCATGGTCGCCCAGCTGACCGCGCAGGTCGCCTCCGACCAAGCGTCCATCGACAACGCCACCACGCAGCTCAGCTACGCCACGATCCGGGCGCCGATCGACGGCGTCACCGGCTTCCGGCAGGTCGATATCGGCAACATCGTCAACGCCGCGGGGCAGTCGGCAATCGTCACCATCACCCAGGTCGAGCCGATCTTCGTGGTGTTCACCGCGCCGGAGGACCAATTGCCCTCGATCGGCGCGGCGCTCCGGACGGGCGAGGTGCCGGTGGAGGCCTGGACCTCGGACGGGCTGACCAAGCTGGCCGAGGGCAAGCTCGCCCTGTTCAACAACCAGGTCGATACCGCCACCGGCACGATCCGCCTGAAGGCGGTGTTCCAGAATCAGAACCACGCTTTGTGGCCCGGCCTCTCGGTCTCGACCAAGATGCGGGTCGGCACGGTGGCGGCGGCCACGACGGTGCCGGACGATGCCGTCCAGCACGGGCCCGACGGCCTGTTCGCCTTCGTGATCGACGAGTCCGGCCACGCGCATCAGCGGGTGCTGAAGGCGGGGCGCTCCGATTCCGGCCGGACGCAGGTGCTGGCTGGAGAGCTGAAGCCCGGCGAGCGGGTGATCACCGCCGGGCAGTACAAGGTTCAGGACGGCAGCCTCGTGGCCGATCCGCATGCGTCCCACACGGCGCAAGCCGAGGAAACGGCGCCGGGGCGGTCGGCCAAGGCCGATCCGTGATGGGTACCGGCATCGAGAGGGCGGCGGCGATGCCGCGAGAGGATCTGCGAGAGGATCTGCCATGAAGGCTGGCATCTCGGCGCCCTTCATCCGCTTCCCGGTGGCGACCACGCTGATCATGGTCGGCATCCTGTTCCTCGGGATGGTGGCCTATCCGCTGCTCGGCGTCGCGCCGTTGCCGCAGGTGGACTTCCCCACGATCCAGGTCACGGCGCAATTGCCCGGCGCCAGCCCGGAGACCATGGCCTCCTCGGTGGCCCAGCCCCTGGAGCGGCAATTCTCGCAGATCCCGGGCGTCGCCCAGATGACCTCGACGAGCTCGCTGGGAATCTCGACGGTCACGGTCCAGTTCGACCTCAACCGCAATATCGACGGCGCGGCCAGCGACATCCAGGCGGCGATCAACGCGGCGAGCGGCCAGCTGCCGAAGAACCTGCCGACCCCGCCGACCTACCGGAAGGTGAACCCGGCCGATTCGCCGATCCTTCTGCTCTCGGCGACCTCCGACAGCATGCCGCTGATCGAGGTGGATGACGCGGTGGACGTGCAGCTCGCCCAGCGGATCAGCCAGATCTCGGGCGTCGCGCAGGTGTTCATCGGCGGCCAGCAGAAGCCCGCGGTGCGGATCCAAGTCGATCCGGCCAAGCTCGTGGCCAAGGGCCTGTCCCTGGAGGATATCCGCACGCCCCTGTCGCTCACCACGGTGAACAACCCGAAGGGCAGCATCGACGGCGCGAGCCACAGCTACACGATCTTCGCCAACGACCAGCTCACCACGGCGCAGAACTGGAACGACGTGATCGTCGCCTATCGCGACGGTGCGCCTCTGCGGGTGCGCGACATCGGCACCGCAATCGCCGGGCCCGAGGACACCAAGCAGGCGGGTTGGACCAACGGCCAGCGCGGCGTGTTCCTGGTGGTCTTCAAGCAGCCCGGCGCGAACGTCATCGACACGGTGGACAGCATCAAGGCGCAGCTGCCGCGCCTGACCGCGACCCTGCCGGCCGGCATCAAGATCGGCATCCTAAGCGACCGCACGCAGACGATCCGCGCCTCCGTGGAGGACGTGCAGTTCACGCTTCTGATCACCATCGTGCTGGTGGTCGGGGTGATCTTCGTGTTCCTGCGCAGCTTCTGGGCGACCGTGATCCCGAGCGTGACCGTGCCGCTTGCCCTGCTCGGCGCCTGCGCGCTGATGTGGCTGGCCGGCTATACCCTCGACAACCTCTCCCTGATGGCGCTGACCATCTCGGTGGGCTTCGTGGTCGACGACGCCATCGTCGTGCTGGAGAACATCAGCCGCTACATCGAGGAGGGGATGCGGCCCATGGAGGCCGCGTTCAAGGGCGCGGGCGAGATCGGCTTCACCATCGTGTCGATCTCGGTGTCGCTGATCGCCGTGCTGATCCCGCTGCTGCTGATGGGCGGCATCATCGGCCGCCTGTTCCGGGAATTCGCCGTCGTCCTGTCGATGACCATCGCGGTCTCGGCCTTCGTGGCGCTGACGCTGACGCCGATGATGGCGGCCCGCCTGCTCAAGCCCCACGGCACCGGCCATCACGGCCGCCTGTACCGGGCGAGCGAGGCGGTGTTCGACGGGCTGCTCTCCTCCTACGCGAAGGGTCTCGACCTCGCCCTGCGCTTCCGGTTCATCACGTTGCTGACCTTCTTCGCGACCCTGGCGCTGACGATCCACCTATTCATCGTCATCCCCAAGGGGTTCTTCCCGCAGCAGGACACCGGCTTCATGATCGGCGTCACCGAGGCGGGCCAGGACATCTCGTTCTCGGCGATGAAGACCCTGCAGGAGAAGGTCGGGGCCATCGTCCAGGCCGATCCGGACGTGGCGACGGTCGGCATGTCGCTCGGCGGCAATGGACAGGCGCTCAATTCGGGGCGCATGTACATCACCCTCAAGCCCCGCGAGGAGCGCGAGGCCGATGCGTTCCAGATCATCGGCCGCCTGCGGCCGAAGCTGGAGCGGGTCGCAGGGATCCGCACCTACATCCAGGCGACGCAGGACGTCCGCACCGGCGGCCGGACCTCCCGGACGCAGTTCGAATACACCCTCCAGGACCCGGATCTCGCTGAGCTGAACGCTTGGGCGCCGCGCATCCTCGACAAGATGAAGACGCTGCCGGAGCTGCGCGACGTCGCCACCGACCAGCAGAACCGCGGCACCACCCTGACGCTGGCGATCGACCGCGACGCCGCCTCCCGCTACGGCATCACGCCCCAACTGATCGACGACACCCTCTACGACGCCTTCGGCCAGCGGCAGATCGCCCAGTATTTCACGCAGCTCAACAGCTATCACGTGATCCTGGAGGTGCTCCCGGCCCTGCAGGGCAGTGTCGAGAGCCTGGACAAGATCTACATCAAGGCCCCGATCGGCGGCGGGCAGGTGCCACTCGCGGCCTTCGCCCGCTGGACCACCGATCCGGTGGCGGCGCTGGCCGTCAACCACCAGGGCCAGTTCCCGGCGGTGACGATCAGCTTCAACCTCGGCCCCAACGTCGCCCTGGGGCAGGCCACCGACGCGATCGGCCAAGCGATGAAGGACCTCGAGGTGCCGCCCACCGTGGTCACCGGCTTCCAGGGCACCGCGCAGGCGTTCCAGCAATCGCTCTCGACCGTGCCGCTGCTGATCCTGGCCGCTCTGTTCGTCGTCTACCTGATCCTCGGCATCCTGTACGAGAGCTTCATCCACCCGATCACGATCCTCTCGACCCTGCCCTCGGCCGGCGTCGGTGCGTTGGCGGTGCTGATGTGGGCCGGCTACGATTTCAGCCTGATCGCGCTGATCGGCATCATCCTATTGATCGGCATCGTGAAGAAGAACGGCATCATGCTGATCGACTTCGCGATCGTGGCCGAGCGCGAAGAGGGCTTGAGCCCGGAGGAAGCGATCCGCAAGGCGGCGCTGCTGCGGTTCCGACCGATCCTGATGACCACCATGGCGGCTTTGCTCGGCGGCATCCCGCTGATGCTCGCCACCGGTACCGGCTCCGAGATCCGCCAGCCGCTCGGCTACGCCATGGTCGGCGGCCTCGCCGTGAGCCAGATCCTGACCCTGTTCACGACGCCGGTGATCTACGTCTATCTTGATCGGCTGGCGCATCGCTTCTCCTTCCGGGACAAGCCCGAGGCGGTGGACGCGTTGCTGGCCGAGCCGGGCGAGGTGGCCCACGACCATCGGCCTCTGCGCGCCGCGGAGTAGCGCCGCGGTTGCGCGCCGGATGTCAGCCGCCCCCGCTTGGCGGAGCGCGCGGCCGACCCAGTTGCTCCCGTTTCGGCCTCGCGAAGCGGGGCGTTCGGGAGATTGGGGGCCTGGATGCGTGTGAACCGGCCGTTGCAGGGGCTGACCGTCCTCGCCCTGGAGCAGGCGGTCGCCGCGCCCTACTGCACGTCGCGGCTGGCCGATGCCGGCGCCCGGGTGATCAAGATCGAGCGCCCGGAGGGGGATTTCGCCCGCGGCTACGATTCCGCCGTCAACGGGCTGGCGAGCTACTTCGTCTGGCTCAACCGCGGCAAGGAGAGCCTCGTCGCCGACATCAAGGATCCGGACGATGCCCGCCTGCTGCACGCGATCCTGGAAGACGCCGACGTGTTCGTGCAGAACCTCGCCCCCGGGGCCGCCGCCCGGGCGGGCTTCGGCTCGGCGGAGTTGCGGGCGCGCCACCCGCGGCTGATCACGGTCGATATCTCGGGCTACGGGTCCGGCCACGCCTACAGCGACATGAAGGCCTACGACCTGCTGGTCCAGGCCGAGAGCGGCATGGCCGGCATCACCGGCCACCCGGCCGGCCCGGGCCGGGTCGGCGTCTCGGTCTGTGACATCGCCTGCGGGATGGACGCCCATGCGGCGGTGCTGGAAGCGCTGATCGCCCGGTCCATCACTGGCGATGGCTGCGCCCTTGAGGTCAGCCTGTTCAGCGGCGCGGCCGACTGGATGAATGTGCCGCTGCTCTATTTCGAGGGCACCGGCCGGGAGCCGCAACGGGTCGGCCTCGCCCATCCCTCGATCTCGCCCTACGGCGCCTACCCGACCGCCGACGACAGCCTCGTGCTGATCTCGATCCAGAACGAGCGCGAATGGGCGAATTTTTGCGACACGGTGCTGGGCGAGCCGGACCTCGCCCGGGCCGAGGGCTTCTCCTCGAACAATGCCCGGGTGGCGAACCGCGCCGCCGTGGACCTCCGCGTCGGCGCCGCCCTGGTGCAATTGAGCCGCGCCGCCGCCGCCGCCCGGCTCAAGGCCGCGGGTACCGCCTACGGCTTCGTCAACACCCTGGCCGACCTCGCCACCCATCCGGCCCTGGTCCGCGCCGAGGTCGAGACCTCCGCGGGCCCGGCCCGCATCGTCGCGCCTCCGGTCCTGATCAA
Source organism: Methylobacterium sp. J-072 (assembly GCF_022829425.1). Classification (NCBI taxonomy): domain Bacteria; kingdom Pseudomonadati; phylum Pseudomonadota; class Alphaproteobacteria; order Hyphomicrobiales; family Methylobacteriaceae; genus Methylobacterium; species Methylobacterium sp. J-072. The sequence goes on from NZ_JAKSYK010000116.1 coordinate 32,628, forward strand.
CGGCGAGGTCCGTGCGCTCGGCCGGGTGCCCGATATCGGCGAGCACAGCGCAAGGATCCGACGCGAGTTCGAGGCGCAAAAGTGAGTGCGCGTTGCACCAGGACACCCACCCCCGACCTCATCTTGAGGTGCTTGCGCGGAGCGCGAGCCTCGAAAGAGCCCTCCAGATGGCGCCACGATCCCTGGAGGACTCCTTCGAGGCGGCCGCTGCGCGTCCGCACCTCAGGATGAGGTGGTGGTCTGGAGAGGCGTGAGCGTTGAACACGCTTGAAAACAAAAACCGGGAGGAAACGATGAGGCTAAGCGAAAAAATCGCGATCGTGACGGGCGCCGGGAGCGGGTTCGGCGCGGGTATCGCCGAGCGCTTCGCCGCCGAGGGCGCCCGGGTCGCCTGCGTGGATATCGACCGGGCGGCGGCCGAGCGGGTCGCGTCAGGCATCGGCGCAAACGCCATCGCGATCGCCGCGGATGTCGGCTCGGCCGCCGATGTCGAGGCCAGCGTGGCCGAGACCCGGGAGCGGTTCGGCATCCCGCACATCCTCGTCAACAATGCCGGCACCACCCACCGCAACAAGCCGCTGCTGGAGGTGACCGAGGACGAGTTCGACCGGGTGTTCCGGGTGAACGTGAAGTCGATCTTCCACTCCGTCCGGACGATCGCCCCGCTGATGCGCGACCAGGGCGGCGGCGTGATCCTCAACGTCAGCTCGACCGCGGCGCTCCGGCCGCGCCCGGGGCTGACTTGGTACAACGCCTCCAAGGGGGCGGCGAGCCTCGCCTCGAAGTCGCTGGCCCTGGAGCTCGCCCCCTGGAAGATCCGGGTGAACGCCCTGTGCCCGGTCATGGGCGCCACCGCGCTGCTCGAGCACTTCATGGGCGTGCCCGACACCCCCGAGAACCGCGAAAAATTCATCGCGACGATCCCCCTCGGGCGGATGTCGCGCGCCGAGGACATCGCCGCCGCCGCCCTGTTCCTGGCCTCCGACGAGGCCGAATTCATCACCGGAATCGACCTGCCGGTCGATGGCGGCCGCACGGCCTGAGGCGCGCGATGGAAGCCTATACCGAGATCCGCGAGGCGGTCGCCAAGCTCTGCGCCGGGTTCCCCGGGCCGTACTGGCGGGCGCTCGACCGGGAGATGGCTTACCCGACCGCGTTCGTGACCGCGCTCACCGAGAGCGGCTACCTCTCGGTGCTGATTCCGGAGGCGTATGGCGGCTCCGGCCTGCCGCTCTCGGCCGCCGCCGCGATCCTGGAGGAGGTCCAGCGGGCGGGCTGCAACGGCGGCGCCTGCCACGCGCAGATGTACACGATGGGCACGCTGCTCCGGCACGGCTCAGAGGCCCAGAAAGCCGCCTACTTGCCGGCCATCGCCGAGGGCCGCCTGCGGCTCCAGGCCTTCGGGGTGACCGAGCCGAGTTCGGGCACCGATACCGGCAGCCTGAAGACCACGGCCCGGCGCGACGGGGACCACTACGTCGTCAACGGCCAAAAAATCTGGACCAGCCGGGCCGAGCATTCGGACCTGATGCTGCTCCTGTCCCGCACGACGCCGCGGAGCGAGGGTATGAAGCGTACCGACGGCCTCTCAGTGCTGCTGGTCGACATGCGGAAGGCGATCGGCAACGGCCTGACCATCCGGCCGATCCGAACCACGATGAACCATGCCACCACGGAGGTTTTTTTCGACAACCTTCGGGTGCCGGCGGAGAACCTGATCGGCGAGGAGGGCCGGGGTTTCCGCTACATCCTGTCCGGCATGAATGCCGAGCGCATCCTGATCGCCGCCGAATGCGTCGGCGACGCCAAGTGGTTCATCGACAAAGCCAAGACCTACGCCTCGGACCGGTCGGTGTTCGGCCGGCCGATCGGTGCCAACCAGGGCGTGCAGTTCCCGATCGCGAAAGCCTACGCCAACATGCGCGCGGCCGAACTGATGGTTCGCGAGGCGCTGAGCCTCTACGAATCCGGCACCAATCCGGGCGCGGAGGCCAACATGGCCAAGATGCTCGCGGCCGACGCCTCGTTCGAGGCCGCCAATGCTTGCATCCAGACCCATGGCGGGTTCGGCTTCGCCGAAGAATACGATATCGAACGCAAGTTCCGCGAGACGCGGCTCTATCAGGTTGCGCCGATCTCCACGAACCTGATCCTCGCCTACCTGTCCGAGCACGTGCTCGGCCTGCCGCGCTCGTACTGACATGACCGACCTCACCGCCTGGATCGGCTGCACCCGCGAGACCTCGGACCTCGTCACGCCGCGTCTGCTCGCCGAGTTCCGCGCGACCTTCGCGCCGCACCTCGCTCCGATGCCGGAGGGCGCGGCGCCGCCGGCCCTGCACTGGTGCCTCGCGCCGGAAACGCCGCCGGCCGACGCCCTCGGGCCGGACGGCCATGCCGCCAAGGGCGGGTTCCTGCCGCCGGTGCCGCTGCCCCGGCGGATGTGGGCCGGCGGGCAGGTCGAGACGCTGTCCGAGTTGCGGGAGGGCGACCTCGTCACCCGCACCGAGACCGTGCGCGACGTGGCCTTCAAGGAGGGGCGCAGCGGCCGGCTCTGCTTCGTCACCGTCGAGCACGCGGTCGCCACCGAACGCGGGCTGGCGATCCGCGAACGGCAGGACATCGTCTACCGGGAGGCCGCCGGGGCGCAGAGCGGGGCGGGGGGCGTGGCCAAACGCGACGACGCGTCCAATTATAAGCGGGTCTGGGCCGTGCCGGCGACGCCGACGCTGCTGTTCCGCTACTCGGCCATGACCTTCAACGGCCACCGCTTCCACTACGACCAGCCCTACGCGACCCAGGTGGAGGGCTACGCCGACCTCGTGGTCCACGGACCGATCCAGGCGACGCTGCTGATGAACCTCGCTGCGACCCTGCTCGGACGCATGCCGCAGAGCTTCACGCATCGCGGCGTCTCGCCGATGACCGCCAACCAGATGTTTCGGGTCTGCGGGCGGCGGACAGGGGAGGGGTTCGAGGGCGTGACCCTCGACGAGGCCGGCCATATCTGCATGCGGGCGCAGGCGGCGGTATGAACGCTTACGCTTCGGAATCCAGCTGTGCCGTCATCGCGAGCGCAGCGAAGCGACCCAGTGCAGCGCGCGATTTGCGGACGTAGCGTGACCCTGGGTTGCTTCGCTGCGCTCGCAATGACGGGGAGGGCACTGCCAACCCATAGATATCCCACCCGCGTCCTCATCCTGAGGTGGCGCCGCCCAGCGGCGCCCTCGAAGGAGGGCTCCAGGGATCGCTGAGACCGCCGGAGGGCTCCTTCGAGGCGCGCGCTTCGCGCGCGCACCTCAGGATGAGGGGGAGGGGTTGGAGAAGGGCGAATAACGGCCCGGCTCAGGCGAGCGTCAGGCCGACATCGACGTTGCCGCGGGTGGCGTTCGAGTACGGGCAGACCTGGTGGGCGGCGTCCACGAGCTTCTGCGCGTCGGCGCGGTCGAGGCCCGGCAGGTTGACGGTCAGGTCGGCGGTGATGCCGAAGCCGCCCTCGGAGCGCGGGCCGATGCCGACATCGGCGGTGACGGTGGTCTCGGCCGGGACCTTGAGCTTCAGCGAGGGGGCGACCGCCTTCAGGGCGCCGAGGAAGCAGGCCGAGTAGCCGGAGGCGAAGAGCTGCTCCGGGTTCGCGCCCGGGCCGCCGGCGCCGCCGAGCTCCTTCGGGGTCGCGAGCTTCACCTCGAAGCTGCCATCGGCGGTCTTCGCCGAGCCGTCGCGGCCCCCGGTGGCGGTCGCGGTGGTGCGGTACTTCACGTCTACGGACATGGGAGACTCTCCGATTCCAGGAAGAGAGTCGGCATCTAGGGCCGCCTCCCTTCTCTGCATAGTCCCGAGATAGATTGCGCGCAATTCATTTTCAAGGATCGACCAGCGCGAACCGGTCGACATCCACAAGCCCCTTGTCGGTGATCTTGAGGTGCGGGATCACCGGCAGCGGCAGGAACGCCACCTGCAGGAACGGTTCCGGCAGGACCACGCCGAGGCCGCGCGCCGCCGCCCGCAGGGTCACGAGGGCGGCGCGGATCGCATCGAACGGCAGCAGGCTCATCAGCCCGGCCACCGGCAGGGCGATCTCGGCCAGCACCCGGCCGCCCTCGACCACGACGAAGCCGCCCTCGATGGCACCGAGCCGGTTCACCGCCACGGCCATGTCGGCATCGTCGGCGCCGACGACCGTGATGTTGTGGCTGTCATGCCCGACCGAGGAGGCGATGGCGCCGCGCTTCAGCCCGAACCCCTTCACGAAGGCGACCCCGATGCCGCGCTCCCCCGGCGGCGTCTTTCCGTGGCGCTCGACCACGGCGACCTTGATGACGTCCTGATCGAGGTCGATCCGGCGCTCGCCATCGACATAGGGCAGGGACAGGTCGTGCCGCAGGGTGATGATCTTGCCCGGCATCACGCCGATCACCGGGGTCGAGGGCCCGGAGCCGGGGGCCGCGAAATCGGCCGCCGTCACCCGGCGCGCCCGCAAGCTGCCCCGGCCGATCGGCTGGATGGGCGGCCGGTTCGCGAACAGCGCATCCTCCACCAGCCGCCCGGCGCTGAACACCTGCGCGACGCGACAGTCCAAAAGATCGTCGAGCACGACGAGGTCGGCGCGCTGGCCCGGCGCCACGAGGCCGCGGTCGTGCAGCCCGAAGGCTCGGGCCGCCGACCACGAGGCGGCGCGATAGGCCGCCAGCGGCGGCGCCCCCAACGCGATGGCGGTGCGGACGACGTAGTCGAGATGGCCCTCCTCGGCGATGTCGAGGGGATTCCGGTCGTCGGTGCAGAAGGCCAGGAACGGCGCCGTGCGCTCGGTCAGGATCGGCGCAAGGGCATGCAGGTCCTTGGAGACCGAGCCCTCCCGGATCAGCACGGTCATGCCCTTCGAGAGTTTCTCCATCGCCTCTTCGGGCGTGGTCGCCTCGTGCTCGGTGCGGATGCCGGCGGCGATGTAGCCGTTGAGCGCGGCGCCGCGCAGCAGCGGCGCGTGGCCGTCGATATGTCGGCCCTGGAACGCCGCGAGTTTTTCCAACGCGCCCGGGTCGCCGGCGAGCACGCCGGGGAAATTCATGAACTCGGCGAGCCCGATCACCTTCGGATGGTTGGCAAAAGCCAGCAGGTCGGCCGCGCTGATCCGCGCTCCGGACGTCTCAAGGTGGTCGGTGGCCGGGACGCAGGAGGAGAGCTGGACCCGCAGGTCCATCGCCAAGGTCTCGGACGAGGCCAGGAACCACGCGAAGGCGTCGGTGCCCAGGACGTTGGCCATCTCGTGCGGGTCGCAGATGCCGGTGGTGACGCCGTGGGGCAGGACGCAGCGCTCGAATTCCTGCGGCGGCATCAGCGAGGATTCGACGTGGAAATGCGTGTCGATGAAGCCCGGCACCACGACCTTGCCGGACACGTCCACCTCGCGCCGGCCGCGATAGCTGCCGAAGGTGCCGACGATCCGGTCGCCGCAGATGGCGATGTCGGAGGCCACGAGATTGCCGGTCACGAGGTCGAGGAAGCGCCCGCCCTTGAGCACGAGGTCGGCCTCCGTCCGGCCCTGGCCCTGGTCGATGGCGCGCCGCAGGAAATCCACTCGGTCCATCGCGCGACTCAGCCCCTCTTCGATCCCGGTATTTGCCAGGAGCATGCCACGGTCGCACTCGCTCCGGCGACGCTTGCAGCGGCGCGGCGGCGGGCGCAGAAGCCCCCCACCTTTGAAAGATCCGCTTCTGAACCGATTGAACCGCGCGATGCCAGCCTATCGTTCCCGCACCACCACCCATGGCCGCAACATGGCCGGCGCCCGCGGCCTTTGGCGCGCCACCGGCATGAAGGATGGCGATTTCGGCAAGCCGATCATCGCGGTGGTGAACTCGTTCACGCAGTTCGTGCCCGGCCATGTCCACCTGAAAGATCTCGGCCAGCTGGTGGCCCGTGAAATCGAGAAGGCCGGCGGCGTCGCCAAGGAATTCAACACCATCGCGGTCGATGACGGCATCGCGATGGGCCATGACGGCATGCTGTACTCGCTGCCCTCCCGGGAACTGATCGCCGATTCCGTCGAGTACATGGTTAACGCGCACTGCGCCGACGCGATGGTGTGCATCTCGAATTGCGACAAGATCACCCCCGGCATGCTCATGGCCTGCCTGCGGCTGAACATCCCGACGGTGTTCGTCTCGGGCGGCCCGATGGAGGCCGGCAAGGTCCAGCTGCCCGGCATCGCCAAGAAGGTCGATCTGGTCGACGCCATGATCGCGGCGGCCGACGACCGGATCTCGGACGCCGATGTCGAAGTGATCGAGCGCTCGGCCTGCCCGACCTGCGGCTCGTGTTCGGGCATGTTCACGGCCAACTCGATGAACTGCCTCACCGAGGCTCTGGGGCTCGCCCTGCCGGGCAACGGCTCGGTGCTGGCAACCCATGCCGACCGCAAGCGCCTGTTCGTGGAAGCCGGCCACCTGATCGTCGACCTCGCCCGTCGTCATTACGAGCAGGACGACGCGAGCGTGCTGCCGCGCGCCGTGGCGAGCTTTTCGGCGTTCGAGAACGCCATGACGCTCGACATCGCCATGGGCGGCTCGACCAACACGGTGCTGCACCTGCTGGCCGCCGCCCACGAGGGCGAGGTGCCGTTCACCATGGCCGATATCGACCGGCTGTCCCGGCGGGTGCCGGTGCTCTGCAAGGTCGCCCCGGCTGTGGCGAACGTCCACATGGAGGACGTCCACCGGGCCGGCGGAATCATGGCCATCCTGGGCGAGCTCGACCGGGCCGGGCTTATCGATACCGAGACCGGCAACGTCTCGGCCGGGACCCTCGGGGCGGCGCTCGCCCGCTGGGACGTGCGCAACGACCCGAGCGTCTCGGTCCAAGAGTTCTACCGCGCAGCCCCCGGCGGCGTGCCGACCCAGGTGGCGTTCAGCCAGGAATCCCGCTTCGACGCGCTCGACCTCGACCGGGAGGGCGGGGTGATCCGCGACGCCGCCCATGCCTATTCGGAGGATGGCGGGCTCGCGGTGCTCTACGGCAACCTCGCCGAGCAGGGCTGCATCGTGAAGACCGCGGGCGTCGATGCCTCGATCCTCGCCTTCGAGGGGCGGGCTCGGGTGTTCGAGAGCCAGGACGCGGCGGTGGACGGCATCCTCAACGGCAAGGTCACGGCCGGCGAGGTGGTGCTGATCCGCTACGAGGGCCCGCGCGGCGGCCCCGGCATGCAGGAGATGCTCTATCCGACGAGCTACCTGAAATCGAAGGGCCTCGGAAAAGCCTGCGCGCTGGTGACCGACGGCCGCTTCTCCGGCGGCTCCTCCGGCCTGTCCATCGGCCACGTCTCCCCCGAGGCGGCCGAGGGCGGCCTGATCGGCCTCGTGCGGGACGGCGACACCATCGCCATCGACATCCCGGCCCGGAGCATCCGCCTGGACGTCGAGCCGGCCGAGCTAGAGCGGCGGCGCGCCGCACAGGAGGCGGCCGGCTGGCAGCCGGCGAGCCCGCGCAAGCGCAAGGTCAGCACGGCCTTGCGCGCCTACGCGATGCTGACCACCAGCGCGGCGCATGGGGCCGTGCGGCGGATTTAATTTGACTGTTGTTGAGTTGTGGCCCATCGCGACCCGGCCTTTCCAAATCTCTCCCTCATCCTGAGGTGTTTCCGCGCAGCGGAAACCTCGAAGGAGCCCTCCAGAACTTCTCGCGATATTTGGAGGGCTCCTTCGAGGCCCGCTTACGCCGGCACCTCAGGATGAGGGAGAGATTTGGATAGACTTCGGTTTCGAACGTCGTTTGGCGCGAGAAACAAAATTGCATTGGCTGCCGCGTCCAGCTTCGGCACGCCTGACCGAACCGGCCTTCCCTTCAGCGCAATGCCCAATAGAGGACCACACCGGCGATCACGATTGCACCCACTGTAACAAACGCCGCGAGGCGCGCCCTTCCAAACTTTAGCAGTTTCGCACCACTGGACGCCTGAGGCACATCGACCGCCGGCGCCCGCCCCAACGCCGCCAGCATCAGCGGCTCGATCGCCTTGTACCCGGCCGGGCTGAGATGCAGCCCGTCGGTGGTGTAGGCCCGGCGCAGCGCCCCGGATTCGTCCGCCAGAACGGCATGGTAGTCGATGAAGGTCGCGCCGTGCTCGTGCGCGTGATCGCGCAGCCACGCATTCACCGCCGCGATCATCGCCGGGGCATCCGGGACCTCGGGGTTCCAGGGGATCCGGGCGGCCGGCAGGATCGACCCGATCCAGGCCGTCACGTCCAGCGCCCGGGCCTCGTCGAGCATGCCGGCGAGCGTCCGGGCGATGTCGTCGGCCGGGACGAAGAAGCCTTCGTTGCGCCCGATGTCGTTGACGCCGCATAGGAGATGGACGCCCCGGGCGCCGGTCTCCTCCAGGTCGCGGCGGAACCGCATGGTGATCCAGCGCGCCGTCTGGCCGGACCCGCCCCGCGGGATCAGATCGTGGGCCGCGAAAGTGGCGGCCCGGTGGAAGCCCCAAGCTTCGGTGATCGAGTCCCCGATGAAGACAATTGGCCTGACCATGGCTTACGCCTCCGCAGGAAGGCCGAGCACCTCCGCGACCTCGTCGGCCAGCCTGTCGGCCATCACCTGGCGGCCCTCCGAGGTGACGTGGACGATGTCGGTGAACAGGAAGCGTGTGTCGGCCTCGAAGATCCGGCTCAGGTCCCGGATCGTGTACGGACCCTGCGCGAGGCCATCGGCTTCGAGCCGGCCGAGAACCTGCTCGATCCGAGTGTATTGCCGGTCGAGATAGGCGAGAAACTCACCGGAGGCGGCGTTGTGCTCGTCGCCGACCCGCTCGGTCTTGCGCACGATCGACGGTTGCAGGAGGAACCGCACCGGCGCACCGATGCCGCCCGAGAGGCGGGCGAGGCGTTTCAGCGCCAACTCGAATTGGCGCACCACCTCCCATTCCCAGATGTCCGACTGCCAGTTGGTCAGCGCTCGAAGGTTGTCGAGGCGATTGAAGATCAGCGCCTGAAGGTTGTCGTAGGACAGATCCTCTGCCTCTTCGTTCGTCTTCACCGTGTTGAAGAAGTAGTCGTACAGGCATTCCTGGGCGAAGTGGTTGTAGGGATAGCCGGCGCGCGGATCGAAGCTCCAGGGCTGGAAGATGTCCGTGGCGCCGCCGAGCACGAAGATCACGTCGGGCTGGAGGTCCATCAGCCGGGTCGTGATCAAGGCGATCATCTGATTCAGGCAGGCCGAGGTCGCGCCGAAATTGTAGACCCGCGCGCCCGCGCCGTAGCGCTGCTTCAGCTTGGTCTCCAGGCGGCCCGGAATCGTGTCGGCAAAGACTTGGCCATCGACCAGCGTGCTGTCGCCGACCACGAAGACGCGCAGGGTCTCGGAAGCCGGGCGCGCCTCCGGATGGGCATCGTTCCGGTAGCCAAGTGCGTCGTAGCGCCAGCCCTGTTCCGCCGCCGGGGCCAGCGGCTTGCCGGCGAATTGCGTATAGGGCGCGGGAAAGCGGATATTCGAATCGAAATTGTGGAAGTCGCGCAAAAACTTGCGCCGTCGCGCCTGCTCGGCATCGTCAGGGGCCCGCGGGGCCATGCTGGTTCTCCTGCCCGATCGGATGTCGCGCGGTGGACGTGTTCAGCCGCGCAGCGTGGCGTGGTTTTCGAGGAACCACCCATAGGTCTGCCGCAGCCCCTGCTCCAAGCCGATCTCCGGCTGCCAGCCCATGGCGCGTAGGCGCGACACGTCCATCAGCTTGCGCGGCGTGCCGTCCGGCTTGGTCGCGTCGAAGTCGAGCCGGCCCTCGTAACCGATCACCCGGGCCAACGCCTCGGCCAGCTCGCGGATCGTGCAATCCTCGCCGGTGCCGACATTGATGTGCGACAGGTCTGGCCGGGTGTTAGCCGCATAGACCGCGTCGTCCAGCTCCATCACGAACACGCTGGCGCGGGCCATGTCGTCGACGTGCAGGAACTCGCGCATCGCCCGGCCGGTGCCCCAGACCGTGACGGATGGGCTTCCCGCCTGCTTGGCCTCGTGCAGGCGCCGCATCAGCGCCGGCAGGACGTGGGCGTTCTGCGGGTGGAAGTTGTCGTTCGGCCCGTACAGGTTGGTCGGCATCACGCTGCGGTAGCGCCGCCCGTACTGGCGGTTGTAGCTCTCGCACATCTTGATCCCGGCGATCTTGGCGATCGCGTAGGGCTCGTTGGTCGGCTCCAGCAGCCCGGTCAGCAGCGCGTCCTCGCGCATCGGCTGCTCGGCGTGCTTCGGGTAGATGCAGGACGAGCCGAGGAACAGCAGCCGGTCGACATCCGCCACATGTGCGGCGTGGATGAGGTTCGACTGAATCAGCAGGTTCTCGTGGATGAACTCGGCCGGGTAGGCATTGTTGGCGTGGATGCCGCCGACCTTGGCTGCCGCGAGGTAGACCATGTCGATCCGGTTCGCGGCGAAGAACCTTTGGACCGCAGCCTGATCTAGCAGGTCGAGGGCCTGCCGGTCCGCCGTGAGGATCCGTCCGTAGCCCAGCTCCCGCAGCCGGCGCACGATCGCCGATCCCACCATCCCCCGGTGGCCCGCAACGAAGATGGTCCTGTCCCGCCCGTCCATCACGCGTCCATTCCCTGCGGCCAGCGCTCGCGTGGCCCCTATACCCCCGGTTCGCACGGATATCGCTGGGAAAAGGCGCGTTTTCTGAGGCGAATGGAACCTTCACCGCCCCGCCGCAGCGGATGCCGCGCCAAACGCGAAGTGACGATTACCAATACAACCGAAAGTTGGTGTTAAGCATTCTACCAGAAGGTGTGTCTGTACCCGCCTAGCGCCCTCCGGACTTCAGGACCGGGCCGGGATCTGCAGGGCCGCGCAGCAATGGAGTCCCAGATGCGTAACTCGACCGACGTCCCGGCGTTGCCGCGGACATCGCATGCCGTCCTGCGCCGGTCGGTTGGCCGGATCGCGCCGCTGTTGGCCGGTACGCTGCTCGCGATCCCGGTCGTGGCGCCGGCGCAGGCGCAACTTCTGCGTGGAACCCTCGATACAACCTCCGGGGGTATTCTGGGAACCGGTCTCACCGTCGGCACCTCAAGCCCCGGCAACGGCCTCTTGGGCACCGGCCTGAATGTCGGCACAACCAGCGGCGGCCTGTTGGGGACCGGCGTGACCGCCGGCACCACGAACCCCGGCACGGGCCTCCTCGGCACCGGCCTGAATGTCGGCACCACCGGCGGCGGCGTGCTCGGGACCGGAATTCTCATCGGGACCACCGGGCCGGGTGACGGCCTGCTCGGGACCGGGCTGGTCATCGGCACCGCGGGCGGAACGGCCGGGGGCGGTGGCGGCGGTGGCGGCGGTGGCACGGGCGGTGGTGGCACGGGCGGCGGTGGCACCGGCGGCGGCGGCACGGGCGGCGGCGGTACGGGCGGCGGCGGCGGCACGGGCCAGGGCCTCTACATCATCACCGGCAACGTCACCCAGTCCCAGGGCCAGACCGTCATCGCCGATCTGCGGCTCTCTCAGCTCTCCAGCGCCACCGGAATCGCCGCCAACAACACCAGCGGTCAGGCGGGCCCGATCGCCACCGGCGGCGATGCCCTCGCGGTCGGCTACGGATCGAGTGCGTCCGGCAGCGCCTCGACGGCTGTGGGCACCGGCGCCGCCGCGGCCAATACCGGCAGCGTTGCCATCGGCTATGCGGCGAGCGCGCAGGGACTCGGCGGTACGGCGGTCGGCACCGCGTCGGCGGCGTCGGGAGCCGGCAGCACGGCGCTCGGCTTCGTCGCCGGGGCCACCGGGACGGGATCCACGGCGATCGGTGCGGCGGCCTCGGCGGCCGGCAACAACAGCGTCGCGCTCGGCAACGGCGCCGCCGCCAACCAGGCGAACACCATCGCGATCGGCGCCAACGTCAAGACGACCCAGGCCAACCAGGTGGCGATCGGCAACGCCGCCAACACCTACACCCTGGCCGGCATCGCCTCCCAGGCGAGCGCCGCGGCCCAGAGCGGCGCGACGAACTTCGTGACCACCGACGCCGCCGGCAATCTCGCCGCCTCGGCCTACGGCCCCTCGACCATCGCGGGCCTCGGCAACCGGATCGATTCGGTCCAGTCCCAGGTCAACAACCTTGAGGCCAAGACCGACACGATGCAGCGCTACGCCGTCCAGACCCGCAAGGAAGCCCGCCAGGGCGTCGCCATGGCGATCGCGATGGCGACCGCCCCGATGCCCTCGGCCCCCGGCAAGACCACCTGGGCGACCAACGGCGCGACCTATCGCGGTGAGTGGGCCGGCGGCGTCGCCGTGGCGCATCGGCTGCCGACCTGCTGCGTCCCGATCGCCATCACGGCCGGCGTCGCCTATGCCGGCGACAGCAACCTCGGCGTCCGCGCCGGCTTGGCCGGCGAGTTCTGAGGGCAACCTGCGTCAGCGAGGCCGGACCCGCGTTTCGGCCTTGCGTATGAAAAAATCCCCGGCATAGTGTCAAGTTATGTTGACACTCGCGGTCGAGCCGGCGGAACGGCAGAAGACGGATCGGCGACCGCACGCGGTCGTCGTCGGCTCGGGCTTCGGCGGCCTGGCCGCCGCGATCCGGCTCGGGGCGCGGGGCTACCGGGTCACCGTGCTGGAGCGGCTGGAGCAGGCGGGCGGCCGCGCCCGGGTCCACCGGCAAGACGGCTTCACCTTCGATGCCGGGCCGACCATCGTCACGGCGCCGCAGCTGTTCGAGGAGCTGTGGCAGCTCGCCGGCCGCCGGCTCTCCGACGACGTCGCCCTGGTGCCGATCGATCCGTTCTACCGGATCCGCTTCGCCGATGGCGAAACCTTCGAGTACAGCGGCGATCCCGAGCGGATGCGCGCCGAGGTGGCGCGGTTCGCCCCCGGCGATGTCGCCGGCTATGACCGCTTCATGGCGCACAGCCGCGCCGTCTGCCGGATCGGCTTCGAGCAGCTCGGCCATGTCCCGTTCGGCAGCGTCGGTTCGATGCTGAAGATCGCCCCGGACCTGCTGCGCCTCTCTGGCCACCGCTCAGTCCATTCCGTGGTGGCGCGCTTCATCCGCGACGAGCGGCTGCGCACCGTGTTCAGCTTCCACCCGCTGCTGATCGGCGGCAACCCGTTCCGGGCGAGCGCGATCTACTGCCTGATCGCCGATCTCGAGCGGCGCTGGGGCGTCCATTTCGCCATGGGCGGCACGGGCAAGCTGGTCGAGGGACTGGTCCGGCTGATCCGGAGCCAGCACGGCCGGGTGCGGCTCGGCGTCGATGTCGCCCGCATCCGCGTCGAGAACGGGACCGCCACCGGCGTTGAGCTCGCGAGCGGCGAGACGATCGCGGCCGATCTCGTGGTCTCGAACGCCGATTCGGCGGTGACGCATGCGCGGCTGCTACCGAAGCCCCGGCGCTGGAGCCCCGGACGGCTGAAGCGTGCACGCTCCTCGATGGGGCTGTTCGTCTGGTATTTCGGCACGAAGCGCCGCTACCCGGATGTCGCCCACCACATGATCCTGCTCGGGCCGCGCTATCGCGGGCTGCTAGCCGACATCTTCGACAAGAAGGTGCTGGCCGAGGATGCGAGCCTCTACCTGCACCGGCCGACAGCCACGGATCCGAGCCTGGCGCCGCCGGGTTGCGACGCGTTCTACGTGCTGGCGCCGGTGCCGAACCTGGCCGGCGGCCAGGATTGGCGCGAACTCGCCGAGCCGTATCGGCGCCGGATCGCCGCGATGCTGGAATCGAGCGTGTTGCCGGGCCTGTCGGAGGCCATCGTCACCTCGAAGGTGACGACGCCCCAGGAATTCCAGGACGACTTCCAGAGCTACCGAGGCTCCGGCTTCGGCCTCGAACCGGTCCTGACCCAATCCGCGTGGTTCCGGCCGCACAACCGGTCGAGCGACGTGCGCAACCTGTACCTCGTCGGGGCCGGCACGCATCCCGGAGCCGGATTGCCCGGCGTGCTCTCCTCCGCCCGTATCCTCGATCTGGTGGTTCCGGATGCTTGTGTTTCCGCCTGAATTCGCCGCGGCCGCCGACCGCACCGCCTGCCGGGTGGCGATCCGCGCCGGCTCGAAGAGCTTTTTCGCCGCCGGACGGCTGCTGCCCGGGGAGGTGCGCGAGGCCGCCTACGGGCTCTACGCGTTCTGCCGCCTCTCGGACGATCTGGTCGACGAGGCCGAGAATCCGTCCGACCGGCGCGACGCTGTGGCCCGCCTCGGCACCCGGGTGGCGCTGGCCTATGCCGGCACCCCCGCCGACGCGCCCGCAGACCGGGCCTTCTCGGAGATCGTCGACACCTACGCGATCCCCGAAGCGCTCCCCTACGCCCTGATCGAGGGTTTTTGCTGGGACGCGGAGGGACGGCTTTACGCCGACATGGCCGCGCTCCATGCCTATGCAGCCCGGGTGGCGGGCTCGGTCGGGGCCATGATGGCGCTGATCATGGGCGCGCGCTGCCCCGACGCGCTCGCCCGCGCCTGCGATCTCGGCGCGGCCATGCAGCTCACCAACATCGCCCGCGATGTCGGCGAGGATGCCAGGATGGGCCGGCTCTACCTGCCGCTCGACTGGATGGTCGCCGCCGGGCTCGACCCGGAGGCGTTTCTCGCCGATCCGCGGCCGAGCCCGGCGCTGGCTGGCGTGGTCGCCCGGCTGCTCGCCGAGGCCGATGGGCTGTACCGGCGGGCCGAGGCCGGGATCGCGGCCCTGCCGGCTCCCTGCCAGCCGGCGATCCGGGCCGCGGCGCTGATTTATTCCGAGATCGGCCGGGTCGTGGCGGCGCAGGGATACGATTCCGTCGGTAGCCGCGCCCGGGTCGGGACGGCCCGCAAGCTGGCCCTGATCGCCCGTGCCCTGCGCGCCAGTCCGGCGGTTCCTGGCCTCGCGGCGCCGGCCCTGCCGGAGGTTGCGTTCCTGATCGACGCGGTGATGCGTCACCCGCCCTTGCCCGATCGACGGCTTTCCGTGTTGCGCCCCTGGTGGGACGTGGGCGGCCGGGTCGTGCACGTGCTGGAACTGATCGAGCGGATGCGCGAGCGCGAGGCCTTCGGCCCCTCCGCGCCGTCGTGAGGCCCACCCGTGAGCGACAGCCTGTTCGCGGCCTTCGATATCGGGCTGGTCTTCGCGCTCGCCTTGGGGCTCGGCCTCTGGCAGCTCATCGCCGTCCGCCGCAGCATCCGCCACGACCGCGCACGCGGTGACGAGCGGGAGTGACCGTTTCGCCAAATCGGTCGATCCCAATCTCCCCCTCATCCTGAGGCGCCCGCGTCAGCGGGCCTCGAAGGAGCCCTCCAGAAGGCGCGGAGACTTCTGGAGGGCTCCTTCGAGGCCGAGCGATCTGCGATCGCCCGGCACCTCAGGATAAGGGGGAGATTGGGAGTGCCGGTGGTTTGATAAAGACGCCGCCTATTGCAGGTGGCGCGCGTAGGTCTCCCCCGCCGCCTCCTTCAGCACGGCGCCGGCCTCGCGTCCGATCCGCTCGGCCTCCGCCGCCGGGCCCTGCCGGGAGACCGACCAGTGCCGGCTGCCGTCGGGCAGGAACAGCAGACCATCGAGCGTGAGAGTGTCGCCGTCGATCTGCGCCAGGGCGGCGATCGGTGTCCGGCAGGAGCCGTCGAGCTCGGCGAGCAGCGCGCGCTCGGCCGCGATCGCCGTGGTGGTGCGGGCGCAGGCGATCGGCGCGAGCAGGTCACGGACTGCGCCATCATCGGCCCGGCACTCGATCCCGAGCGCCCCCTGGGCCACCGCGGGCAGCATCTCGTCCACCGACAGGATGCTGCGGGCCATATCCTGCAGGCCGAGGCGCTGCAGCCCGGCCAGCGCCAGCAGGGTGGCGTCGCACTCGCCGGATTCGAGCTTGCGCATCCGGGTGTTGGCGTTGCCGCGCAGCGGCACCACCTTCAGGTCCGGCCGGGTCATCAGCACCTGCGCGCCCCGCCGAAGCGACGAGGTGCCGACCCTTGCGCCGTGCGGAAGGCCCGCGAGCCCGTCCGCGTGCGGCGACAGGAAGGCGTCGCGCGGGTCGTCGCGCTCCAGGATGCAGGCGATCACGAGGCCGTCCGGCAGCCAGGTCTCCACGTCCTTCATGGAATGGACCGCCACATCGACCTCGTCGGAGAATAGAGCCTGCTCGAGTTCCTTGGTGAACAGGCCCTTGCCGCCGATCTCCGAGAGCGGGCGATCCAGGATCTTGTCGGCCACCGTGGTGACCACCACCAGCTCGGTCTCGAGCCCCGGATTGGCCGCCACGATCTTGTCGCGCACCATCCCGGTCTGTGCGAGCGCCATCGGGCTGCCGCGGGTGCCGATGCGCAGGGGGCGGTTCAACATTGGGGTCCGGACGTTTCTTGCGGCGTTATGCGCCCGTTATAGCCTGCCTGTAGCCGCAGGCCATCGCCGGATGCGGGATTCAGACTCGCTGAAGCGTCTTCGTGTCAGGCTGGGCACCGCCCCGGTTTCGCCGGACTGCGCGCTTAGCGGCTCACAGGTCAATTCGAGAGCCCTTGGACGCCCCATGCTGATCGTGCCAAGCCGACGGCAGTTCCTCACCGGACTCGGGGCCGGCGCCGGGCTCGTGGCCGCCACGGGAGTCTACGCCGTCGATGTCGAGCCGCTGCACCGGCTGGTGGTGACGAACTACGCGCCGGTCCTGCCGCGCTGGGACCCGGCCCTGCGCCTGCGCGTGGCGGTGCTGGCGGATTTCCACATCTGCGAGCCGTACATGCCGTTCGACCGGGTGGCGGAGATCATCGACGCCACCAACGCGTTGAAGCCCGATCTCGTGCTGATGCTCGGCGATTACCCGGCTGGCAAGATCGCCTGGCGCAAGCTGCCGCTCGAACAGTTCGCCCGGATGGTCGAGGGCCTGAAGGCGCCGCTCGGCACCCACGCGATCCTGGGCAATCACGATTGGTGGGACGATCACGCCGTTCAGCGCTCCCGCCGCGGCTCGCCCGCGGTCAAGCACCTGCTGGAGGCCCGCGGCATCCCGGTGATGGAGAACGAGGCTTTGCGGCTGGTGAAGGACGGGCGGCCGTTCTGGCTCGCCGGCCTCGCCGACCAGCAGCCCTACTTCAACAGCTTCGATATCGGCCTCGACGACCTGCCCGCCACCCTCGGCACGATCACCGACGATGCGCCGGTGATCCTGATGGCCCACGAGCCCGACATCTTCGCCGACGTGCCAGACCGGGTCTCACTGACGCTCGCCGGCCATACCCACGGCGGCCAGGTCCGGCTGTTCGGCCACTCGCCCGCGATCCGGCGGGTGCGCGGCCACGATTACGCCTACGGCCATATCATCCAGGACGGGCGCCACCTGATCGTCTCCGGCGGCTTCGGGATGAGCCGGATCCCGGTGCGCTTCGGCGTACCGCCGGAGATTGTTTTGCTGGACCTCGGAATGGCGGAGGCAAGCGCGAAGGCCGCCTAATCGCGCAAATCTTGCCGTGCGCTCGGCAACGGACTGCGTCAAATTGACCCTGTCTGCATGGCTTGGTGATATCGCGGTGTCGAATCGTGGGCGAGGCGACGTTGCCGATCCTGATCGCCGTCGTCGGCATTCTGGCCGCCATCATCTTCTGGATCCTTCGGGCGCACTGCACGGTCCAGCACCTCAACGACGTCGACCACGACACGATGGGGCTTCAGCGGCAGGCAAAATCCGTCCTGGAGGACGTGTTCGGCACGTCCCTCGAGCGTGTGCGCGACGTGCGCTTGGCCGCCGTGATCCTCATGATCCAGCTCGTGCGGACCGGGAGCCCTGTCACGGCGAGCGAGAAAACGCGCATCCTCGACTTCATGGAGACGCCGCTCGGGATCGCGACGATGTCCGCGATGTTCGAGCGTGCCTGGCGCTACACGCAGGCGCGCCTGCCCTTCGCGCAGGTAGCCGACCCGTTGATCCCCCTGCTGCGTGGGCACCTCACTGTCGCCGAGCGCACCGAACTGATCGACATGCTGACGAAGGTCGCCGCCGCCCATTCCGAGCCGAGCGCGTTGCAACGCGAGGCCATCGGCCGCCTCAAGCGGCGCCTGCCGACGGAAAACCCGAGCTGTGTCGTGGATCGGCGCCGCGCGTTCGGCTGACAGACGGCAGCGGTGCATCGCGCCCGAACGCCGCGCCCCAACGACGCGTCCCTCGCGGGGTTCGGTCTTCGCGCTATGTACACGCGATGCGTGCACTTCTCCCCATCGTTACCCTAGTGGTCCTCGCTGCCGGCCCAGGTTCCGCCTGGGCCCAATCTTGCGACACGCTCATCGACCAAGTCACGTCGGAGACGGCCGCGACGGTGACTGAGCGGCGCAGCGATTACGCCGGCTTTGCCGTCGGTCCCGACATGACCCTGACGCTGGCTTGCGGCACCCCGGATCTGTCCTCGGTCGGCGCGCAGTATCGCGGCGCCAGCCCGCCGGACGCGTATTACGAGACCTTCGGCCGGGCCGGCCATGCGGTGACCGGCATCGATGCCGCGACCATCACGGAGGCCGCGCACCGCGCCCAAGCCGCCGCCGTGCGCCTGCGGCACAGCAATGTCGATCTCGGCGGCGCCCGGATCACCTGCTCGGCGATGGTCTCACCCGACAAGGGGCCGCTGACGCTGTGCGCGGTGATCGAGCACAGTGACCGGAGCTGAGGTTCAATAAGTTTTCCATATCGACGTGTTCAGCCGCGACGCGCCCCCTCTCCCGTGCGGGAGAGGGGGCGCGCGCATTATCCTGGGATGTGCGAACCGGTTGAGGAGCGCCCGTATCCCCGCCTCAGAGCGGGATATTGTCGTGCTTCTTCCAGGGCTGCTCCATCTCCTTGGTGCGGAGCATGCCGAGCGCCCGGGCGATCCGGCGGCGGGTCGAGTGCGGCATGATCACCTCGTCGATGTAGCCGCGCTCGGCCGCCACGAAGGGTGACAGGAACCGATCCTCGTACTCGCCGGTCCGCGCCGCGATTTTGTCCGGGTCGCCAAGCTCGCTGCGGAAGATGATCTCCACCGCGCCCTTGGCGCCCATCACGGCGATCTGGGCGGTGGGCCAGGCGTAGTTGAGATCCGCGCCCACATGCTTCGAGGCCATCACGTCGTAGGCGCCGCCGAAGGCCTTGCGGGTGATGATCGTGACCAGCGGCACCGTCGCCTGCGAATAAGCAAAAAGCAGCTTGGCGCCGTGCTTGATCAGGCCGCCATATTCCTGCGCGGTGCCCGGCAGGAAGCCCGGCACGTCGACGAAGGTCACGATCGGGATCGCGAAGGCGTCGCAGAAGCGCACGAACCGGGCGGCCTTGCGCGAGGCATCCGAGTCCAGCACGCCGGCCAGCACCATCGGCTGGTTGGCGACGAAGCCGACGGTGCGGCCCTCGATCCGGCCGAAACCGGTCATGATGTTGCGGGCGTAGGCCGCCTGAATTTCAAAAAAGTCGCCCTCGTCGACGACGCGGCGGATCAACTCGCCCATGTCGTAGGGCTTGTTCGGATTGTCGGGGATCAGGGTGTCCAGCGACATGTCGAGCCGGTCGACATCGTCGAAGCTCTCGATCTCCGGAACGCCCTCGATGTTGTTGGCCGGCAGGAAGTCGAGCAGGCGACGGATCTGCAGGATCGCCTCGACGTCGTTCTCGAACGAGCCGTCGGCGATGGAGGATTTCGTGGTGTGGACCTTGGCACCGCCGAGTTCTTCCGCCGTCACGACCTCGTTGGTGACGGTCTTCACCACATCCGGGCCGGTCACGAACATGTAGCTCGTGTCGCGGACCATGAAGATGAAGTCGGTCATGGCCGGCGAGTAGACGTCGCCGCCCGCGCAAGGCCCCATGATCACCGAGATCTGCGGGATCACGCCCGAGGCCATGACGTTCCGGCGGAACACCTCGCCGTAGCCGCCGAGCGCCGCGACGCCCTCCTGGATGCGCGCGCCGCCGGCATCGAAGATGCCGATGATCGGGGCGCGCATCTTCAGCGCCATGTCCTGGACCTTCACGATCTTCTGCGCGTGGGCCTCCGACAGGGAGCCGCCGAACACCGTAAAATCCTTCGAGAACAGGAAGACGGTGCGGCCGTTGATCGTGCCCCAGCCGGTGACGACGCCGTCGCCGGGGATCTTCTGCTTCTCCATGCCGAAATCGGTGGAGCGGTGCTGCACGAACATGTCGAATTCCTCGAACGACCCGTGGTCGAGGAGGAGTTCGATCCGCTCGCGTGCCGTGAGCTTGCCGCGGTTGTGCTGGGCCTCGACGCGCTTCTCGCCGCCGCCCAGGCGCGCCTGGGCCCGCCGCTCCGCGAGCTTGTCGAGGATGTTCTTCATGGCTGTTCCCGCCCTTACCCTGCTCGTGCCGCCTTGCCCGGTTGAGGCCGGGTCGAAGCTTGTGCGTTCACCGATCACGCGGCCTTAGCACGGGCTTTTCGGGTGGCAAACCGACGCCAATGTCAGACACGTCGGACATTCGGGGGGAGGGGGAAGAATGGTGGACGGTGCAGGGATCGAACCTGCGACCTTTCCCGTGTGAAGGGAACGCACTACCGCTGTGCTAACCGTCCGTGCCGCCAAGGGGCCAAACCCCAGGGGCGGAACCAACGCGGTCGAACACGCCTGGAGCAGGCGGCGACCGGATGCCGGGCCTTCTAGGGCGCGCCGACCCGAAACGTCAAGCACCCCGCATGAGGTTGACAAGCCAGGCGCCGCAATGCGCTGTGGCTCCATGCACGAGAAGCAAGCGGGCGTTCGGCCCGACAGCGACGTGACGGGGGAGGACGGCGTGCGCCCGGCAGGGCCGCGCGTCGCGATCACCTACTGCACGCAGTGCAATTGGCTGCTGCGCTCGGCCTGGATGGCGCAGGAGCTGCTCTCGACCTTCCGGGACGATCTCGGCGAGGTCGCCCTCGTGCCCGCCACCGGCGGCGCCTTCCGCATCGAGATTGCGGGCGTGCTGCTGTGGGAGCGGGTCCGCGATGGCGGCTTCCCCGACGTGAAGGCTCTCAAGCAGAGAGTGCGCGACCACCTCGACCCGGAGCGCGATCTCGGTCATATCGACCGGTCATGAAGCGAGGGAACGGCGAGGAGCCCGCGGGGCACCGCGGGCCGGGGACGGGCGCCGCTTGAGCCCGGAGCAGGAGGCCGAGGGCGTGAACCTCCCGGCGGTCCTTCCCGCGCGTCGGTCGTGGCTGTCGCGCCGGCTGTACCGGTTCGGGCGCAACGGCTTCTCGACGCAGGTCTACCTGATCGCCCTGGTGGTGGCGCTGATCGGGCCGGGGCTGCTGTTCACCAGCATCCTGCTGATGCGCTACGCCTCGGCCGAGCGCGCCCGCTTCGAGCAGGACGCCCGCGAGAACGTGCGCGGCATCGGCCTGTCGCTGGACCGCGACACCGCCGGCCTCGTCTCGGTGCTGCAGACGCTGGCGACCTCGCCGCGGATTCGCCAAGGCGACTTCGAGGCCTTCGACGCGCAGGCCCGCCTGGTCCGCGAGTCGATCGACCTCGACGTGCTGCTCCGGCGGCCGAACGGCCAGGAGGTGGTCAATACCGGCGCGCCCCGCGGCGCGCCGATGCCGATGATGCCGCTGCCGTTCGACCCGGACCTGACCCAGGGCGCCCAGCGGGCGATGGTCAGCGGCTACATCCCGGGCCCGACCCCGAGCGAGGCGACCTACGCGGTCGGCGTCCCCGTGATGGTGGACGGCGAGGTCGCCTACATCCTGAGCTTCACGGTGCCGCTGTCGAGGCTCCAGGGCATCCTGTCCCGGGAGGTCGTGCCGGGCTGGACCACCGGCATCTCGGACCGGAACGGGATCGTCCTCGCCCGCCTGCCGGATCCGGATCCGGTGATCGGCAAGCCCCGGCTCGCGAGCCTGCGCCAGGTGCAGACCGCGACGCCGGGCGTCTGGGAGGGCCAGGATCGCCAGCACAAGCCGGTGGTGGTCATCGAGGCGCGCTCGCGCCTTACCGGCTGGATGGTCGCCACCAGCATCCCGCAGGCCCTGGTGGATGCCCGTGTGCGCCGCTGGATCTGGGCGTTCGCGGGCTTCGGCCTGCTGGTGCTCGCCACCTCGTCGGTTCTGGCGGTCAACCTCTGGTCCCGGGTCTCGCGCCCGCTGCGGCTGCTGGCGGCGTCGGGTCCGGCCCTGTCGCGGGGTGAGGCGATCCCCCGGGTGCCGTCACCCGTCCACGAGATCCAGCGGCTCGGGGCGGTGCTGTCCGACGCGTCCCTGCGGCTGCGGACCCGCGAGGCCGAGCGCGACCGCGCCCTTGCCGACACCCGCCGCGGCCTGACCGCGCTCAGCGAGAGCGAGGCCCGGTTCCGCCACATGGCCGATTCCGCGCCGGCCCTGATCTGGATGACCGATGAGACCGGCGGGGTCAGCTTCGCCAACCTCCATTTCGAGCACATGTTCGGGATCCCGGCGGCGCAGCTCACCAACGAGGGTTGGGAGCGGATCGTCCATCCGGACGATCTCGAGAATTTTCGCGCCGCCTTCTCCGAGGCCTTCGAGGCGCGCGCGCCGTTCCGCACCGAGGTCCGGGTCATCGACCGGGGCGGGGCCGTGCGCTGGCTGCGCTGCGAGGGCGTGCCGCGCCTCGACGACGACCAGACCTTCCTCGGCTATACCGGCTGCAACATCGACATCACCGACGCGAAGTTCGCCGAGGAGCACCTGCTTCTCCTGATCCACGAGCTGAACCACCGGGTGAAGAACACCCTCGCCACGGTGCAGTCGATCGCCGGCCAGTCCCTGCGCAATCTCGAGGGACCGGAGGCCGACGCCGCCCGGGCGGCGTTCGAGGCGCGGCTCCTGGCCCTCGCCCGGGTCCACGACGTGCTCACCCGCGAGAGCTGGGAGGGCGCGGAGCTGTCGGCCGTGGTGGCGGACGCGATCCGTCCGCTCGAATCGGGCGATGGGCACGCCTCGCGCTTCGCGGTGATCGGCCCGGCCCTGCGCCTGCCGCCGCGGCTCGCCCTGTCGATCGCCATGGCGCTGCACGAGCTCGGCACCAACGCGGTGAAGTACGGCGCGCTCTCGGTCGAGGGCGGCACGGTCGAGATCTCTTGGACGGTGCGGCGCGAGGCGGAGATCCGCCTGTACCTGCGCTGGGCCGAGCGCGGCGGCCCGCCGGTGAAGAAGCCGACCCGCACCGGCTTCGGCTCCCGCCTGATCGAGCGCAGCCTCGCCCGCGAGCTCGCCGGCGAGGTGACGCTGACCTACGAGGAGACCGGCGTGATCTGCACGATCGACGCGCCGGTCCCGCCGCCGGGGCTGCTGGAGCGCAAGAGCGCCGTGGCGCCCGCACGGATCGCGCCGCTGCCGTTGGCGGGGTAGGGGGCGCATTCAAGCGGCTTCGGCTATAGCGCGGGGCCTTTCTCCGGTCCGGGCGAGCAGCCTCTCACACGGATGCCGGATGAAGGCCAAGGCTGGCCCCAAGCGCGTCTCCCTCCCCCCCCTCTGCGGCTACCGGATTCACATATCGGGCTGGGCAACACGGTTGCAGGATCAGGCGCGGGACCCCTCTCCCGTGCGGGAGAGTGACAGGGTGAGGGAACAGGTCTTTCCGGAGATGTCGCATCCCTCACCCCAACCCTCTCCCGCACGGGAGAGGGGGTTCGTCGCGCCCTATGAGTGCCGATGTGCGAACGCCGTAGCCCGCAGCGGGGGGAGGGAGGGCGCGTGTCTTCCGCGATGCGATGTCTCTTGCAGCCGAGAAGGATCCGACTTGCGCTCCGGTCTGCACGAGCGAGGGAGCCGGTTGCGCCCTGCGCAACGCGACGGGTGAGCCTCCTGAGCCCGGGTCGGCACACTGCCGTCCGTCTCGTCCTACAGATCCAAGGGCGATACGGGTACGAGCGGGCCATCGATCAGTGCCGATCGAAGCGGCGGGCACTCTGCGCGTCTCGCTGAGCGTTGACGTAGGCATTCTCCTCTCGCCAAGCCCGCTCACTATCGCGGTGAGCCTGCTCGCGGGCGAATTCGAGCTGCTGCCGCTGGTTGGACTCGATGTCTTTCAGAATGTCGAGTTCGCGTTGCTTCTGGAAATCCTGTGACACGGCAGGCGTGGTCACTGATACGACGAGGACAGCAATACAGGCGATCATACGCATGGGTGATCCTCCCTAAAACGAGCGATCCACATCGTACCGTTGGCGTCGCGGCGGCTATAGATCCAAAATCACTGGCGTTATGCGCAGCTGCCACTGACATCCTCAGCGGATCGGCTCGATTTTAAGGTCATGCAAGCTGAATAGGTTCTGAGTGATCGCGTGTTGATTTATTAAGCTTTCATATGAGGCCTGTCGTATTGCGGATTCTCGAAAAACTGAAGATCATCCAGTTCAAAGGCCTGACTTGTCTCAGTCATTCCCATCCCCCCCCCCCCTCATCCTTAGGTTCTTGCGCGCAGCGCAACCCTCGAAGGAGCCCTCCAGATGCTCTTACGATCTCTGGAGTGCCCCTTCGAGGCCCGCTGGCGCGGGCCCCTCAGGATGAGGGGGGGGTTGGGATCGGCGTTCCAGACCCAACCCACGGCCTCCCCAGTGATACGGATCCGCTGCGTCCCGCAGCCCATCGCCCATGAAGTTGAAGGCCAGGACCGTCACCAGGACCGGCAGAACCGGCAGCAGCAGCCAGGGATAGAGCTGCACCGCCGCCAGATTCTGCGCCTCGTTGAGCAGCACGCCCCAGCTCGTCACCGGCGGGCGCAGGCCCAGGCCGAGGAAGGAGAGGGCGGTCTCGCCCAGGATCATGGTCGGGATCGACAGGGTCGCCGAGGCGATCAGGTGGCTCATGAAGTTCGGGATCAGGTGGCGGCCGATGACGCGCGCCGGCGAGGCGCCCATCAGCTCGGCGGCCTGGACGAAATCCTCCTCGCGCAGGGCCAGGAGCTTGCCGCGCACCGCCCGGGCGAGGCCCGGCCAGTCGAGCAGGCCGAGGATCACGGTAATGCCGAGGAAGACGAGCAGCGGGCTCCAGTTCGGCGGCAGGGCGGCCGACAGGGCGAGCCAGAGCGGCAGTTCGGGCAGGGAGCGCACCACCTCGATCAGGCGCTGCACCCCGGCATCGACGATCCCGCCGAAATAGCCCGCGATCCCGCCGAACAGCATGCCCAGGGTGAAGGAGATCGCCACGCCGACCAGCCCGATGGTGAGCGAGATCCGCGCCCCGTAGATCATGCGGGAGAACAGGTCGCGCCCGAGCCGGTCGGTACCGAGCAGGAACAGGGTGCCGTTCTCCGGCGGGCAGACGAGGTGCAGGTCGGTGTGGATCAGCCCGAGCCAGTCATATCCGTCGCCGCGGCACAGGAAGCGCAGCGGCTGCGGCTGGCCGGCATCGACCACGTAGTCCCGCCGGAAGGTATCGAGGTCGAGATGGGCCCGGTAGGGATAGACGAACGGTCCGACGAAGCGGCCGTCGTGGAACAGGTGCACGCCCTGCGGCGGCGCGTGCAGGAAGTCGCCGTTGCGCCGCGCCTGGCCGTAGGGTGCCAGCATCTCCACGAACGGCACCGTGGCGTAGAGCGCCAGCAGGATCAGCGCCGAGGCGACGGCGATCCGGTGGCGCAGGAATTTTCGGAGGATCAGCCGCCAGGCCGACGCGCTGCCGGCCGGGCTCTCGCCGAGCGCCTGCGGCTCGAACGGCGCCGGATCGACGAAATGGCCTCGGGCCGTCTCTGGCATCATGGGAACCGTCACCGCGCGCCCATTACCGCGCGCCCATGCGGATGCGCGGATCGAGCCAGACCAGGATCAGGTCGGAGATCAGCATGCCGACCAGCGTGAGGCCGGCGACGAACATCAGGATGAACCCGGCCATGAACTGGTCCTGGCTGCGCAGGGCGTCGAGCAGCAGCGGCCCCACGGTCGGCAGGCTCAGCACCAGCGAGACCAGCACCGAGCCCGAGACGAGGTGCGGCAGCAGGTTGCCGATATCGGCCACGAACGGGTTCAGCGACATCCGGAACGGGTATTTCAGGAGCGCCCGCATCGGCGGCAGGCCCTTGGCGCGGGCGGTGACCGTGTAGGGCTTGGCCAGCTCGTCCAGCAGGTTCGCCCGCATCCGGCGGATCATCGCCGCGGTGCCGCCGAGCCCGATCACCAGGGTCGGCACCACGAGATGCGCCAGCAGCGACCGGATCTTGGGCCAGTCCCAGGGCTGGTTGGTCAGCGCCGAATCGTAGAGGCCGCCGATCGACAGGTCGAACCAGCGGTTGGCGTAGAACAGCAGGATCAGCGCCAGCAGGAAGCCCGGCACGGCCAGGCCGACATAGCCCAGCAGGGTCACCACCGCGTCCCCAAACGTGTGCCGGTGGGTCGCCGAATAGATCGCCGCCGGGATCGCCACCACGTGGACGAAGACCACCGCGGTCAGGTTGATCAGCAGGGTCAGCCACAGCGCGTCCCCGACGACATCGGCCACCGGTTTGTCGTACTCGAACGACCAGCCCCAATCGCCCTGGAGCAGGCCGGAGAACCCGACCGGGCCGGGCATGAGGCCGATCCACATCAGGTATTGCTGCCAGACCGGCCGGTCGAGCCCGTATTGGCGGATCAGCAATTCGGCCTTGGCCACCGAGCCGGCCTCACCGGTGGCGCGCAGCTCCATGATCCGGTTGGTGAGGTAGTCGCCCGGCGGCAGCTTGATGATGAAGAACACCAAAGCCGAGATGACAAGCAGCGTCAGCGCCATGGTGACGACGCGGCGAAGGACGGGAACGATCACCTTGCCTCCACGCGCGTATCGGCGGCCTTGTCCCAGAACACCTCGTCGAGGCGCTGGACGCCGATCAGGGCCGTGGGATCCCAGGAATACAGGGCGCGCTTGGGCAGGTTGACGAGGCGATCGGCCCCGACCACCGGCTGGAGCGCGCCCGCCACCGTGCCGATCACCCAGGTGTTCTGCGCGTGGTTCATCAGCATCTCGCGCCAGATCGCGGCCTGTTTCTCGGCGTCGTCGGTGTGGCGCCATTGCCGGTCGAGGTCGAGGAGATGCTGCACCTCCGGGATGTCGCAGGGCTCGCCGGACTTGCCGCGGCTCTCGACATGGGCGCTCCAGAGCGGCCAGGCATAGTGCTCGGGCTGGGCCGGGCTCAGCTCGGTGGGTGGCATGATCGCGGTCGGCACCGCGAGGTCGAGGCCCTGGGCGGCGACCATCACGGTCATGCCGCCGATCGAGCGGCGGTGCAGGTTGGTCCGCTCCTGCGGTTTGGTCACCAGGCGGATCCCGACCTCACGCCAGAACTCGGTGATGAGCAGGAGCGCGTCGAGCACCATCTCGGCCTCGCCGTCGCTATCGACCACCAGCTCCATGGCCCGGCCGTCCGGCAGAAGGCGGATGCCGGAGCCGTCGCGGCGGGTCAGCCCGATGGAATCGAGGAGGCGCGAGGCCTCGGCCGGGTCGTATCCGGCGTGGAGCGTGCGCAGCTCAGGCGAATAAAGCGGGCTGTCGGACACGATCGTGTCGTTGCCCTCGGTGCCCAGCCCGAACAGCAGCGTATTGTTGAGGGTGCGCCGGTCGATGGCGAGCGACAGGGCCTGGCGGTAGCGCACGTCGCGGTTCAGCGCCCGCCAGCCGGCATCCTGGGTGGTCAGGTTCGGGTAGAGGGCGATCTCGGAGCCTCGGGCCACCGGCCACAGGTTGGTGCGGTAGCGATGTGCCTTCTCGCCCTCCTTGAGGCTCGGGATGTCGGGCATCGACAGGCCACGGAACATCAGGTCGGCCTCGCCGGCATTGGTCTTGGCAACGAGCAGCCCCTGCGAGGCGACGTCCATCACGATGGAATCGACGTAGGGCAGCTGCGTGCCGGC
Source organism: Methylobacterium sp. J-072 (assembly GCF_022829425.1). Lineage (NCBI taxonomy): Bacteria > Pseudomonadati > Pseudomonadota > Alphaproteobacteria > Hyphomicrobiales > Methylobacteriaceae > Methylobacterium > Methylobacterium sp. J-072. The sequence continues at coordinate 60,357 of NZ_JAKSYK010000116.1, forward strand.
GGTGTCGACCCGGTGGTAGCTGCGGTTGCGCTCGAACCGGAACCGCGTCGCCGGCGACCGGGTCTTCGGCACCCAGCCCTGCAGGGTCGGGCAGTCCGGGTTGTTCAGCTCGTAATTGTCGTCCAGGCGGTTGTGCAGGGCCGCCCAGCCGCGCAGCTTCAGCGCCTTGGCCTTCGCGTCCGCCGCCTCCTTGCCGAGATAGCGGGCATGGACGGTCTTGAGGTAGTGCGCCGGGCGGTAGATCAGCGGGTCCCGGGGGGCGGCCAGCGCCGGCAAAAACATCGGGTTCGGCCGGTCCCAGCTGTAGCGGATCGTCACGGGGTCGAGGAACTCGACCTCGGGGAGCTTGCCATCCACCAGGAAGAACGCCGGCGGCCCCTCGGGGCTCAGGGCCTTCTCGTTGGCGACGTCCTCCCAGTAATAGCGAAAGTCCTCGCTGGTGAACGGGTGCCCGTCCGACCAGCGGTGGCCCTGGCGCAGGGTGAAGGTGAAGACCCCGCTCGCGACATCGACCCGCTCCAGCAGGTCCGGCCGCAGCTGCAGCGCGGCGTCGTAACCGACCAGCCGCGTGTAGCCGTAGACCGAGAGGTATCGGACATCCCGGGCCTTGGCGATCAGCGTCCGGATCGTCCCGCCGGCGGTTCCGGTGCGCCGGCCGCGGGCGGCGAGGTCGATCACGAAGGGTTTTTCGGGCGGGGCGGGGGTGTCGGTGGGAGGCGTGTCGGCGAGGGCATGGCGCGGGCGGACGAGCAGGGCGGCGGCGCCAAGGCCGGCGATCATGGCGCGGCGGGAGACACTGCTTTCCCTCCCCCCTCTGCGGGGGAGGGTACCCTGCGCAGCAGGGGGGGAGAGGGGCAGCGCCACGGTGCAGGATGGGGCGATCGGTGCGACCGTGCCGGAAGCGTCGCTCCCCTCTCCCGCCCCCTGCTCACGCAGGGGCCACCCTCCCCCGCATAGGGGGGAGGGGAAAGCGTTGTGCTTGTCAGCCCCGCTCACGACCCGCCCCCCGCAGGATGCAGCGCCACATAGGTCAGCCGCGCCGGCGAATACCCCGTGGCGCGGTGGAGATCGTCGAAGGCGTGCGCCCGAGCGATCAGACTGGCCGCCTGTCGCACCAGCGCGTCGTCGGCCGGCTGCTCGAAGTGGCGGCCGTTACGGGTCCAACGGATCGGCTCCGGGCTGTGCTCGGGGCCGGTGATCATCGCGATGGTCGGGTGCGCCGGGCCGCCATGGGCGTGGATCCGGTGGCCGGCGGCGTCGTCGTCGAACAGCAGGCGGGTCAGGCCGCGGGCGTGGGCCTCCACCACCCGGCGCCCCTGGGCGACGTGATCGTCGAAGAACGCCACCGTCCTGGCCGGGTCGAGGCCGGACCAGTCGGCTTCGGACCAGTCGGCGGTGCTGTAGCGCGCTTGGGGATCGCGGTATTGGAGGCCGGACAGGTCCGGATCGTGGCAGAAGATTTTGGCCGAGGGCCGCGCCATGCGGATCACCCAAGTGGTGAGCCCGCGGAACACGCCGGATTCGATCACGAAATCCGGCTTCAGCGCCCGCATCAGGACGTAGAGCTGGAGCGCGCCGTTGAAGCCGCTGCCGCCCCTGCGCTGCCGGACCGGAGCGGTCGGGATCAGCGCCCAGAACGCCCGGACGCTGTCGAGAAGATCGCCGTCCGGCGTGAGGCCGGAGGCGGCAAAATCCCGCGCCAGGATCGCGGCGGCGGATTCGAGCAGGGTGGCGACCTCCCGCGGCGAGGTCGGGCGGTGGCTCCAGTCGGGGGCGGCCGGCACGAGATCGTAGCCGAGGCGGTCGAACAGGGGCGACAGCACCTTGCGGCGTAGGCGTTCCAGCATCACGGGCGGACGCGGCTGCATCAGGCGGCCTCCGCGTCCTGCGCGGTGGAGAACCGGACCCGGTGGCCCGGCTCGATCGCCCGCATGGCGCCGGCCTCGTCGGGGCCGAGCCGGTAGGGTGCTTCCCAGCGGGTCGGGTCGTTCTGGTCGCCGGTGATGGCGGCGAAATCGAGCGGGTGGTCGAGGCTCGGGTCCGGCACGGCGGCGAGCAACGCCCGCGTGTAGGGATGGACCGGGTGGCGGAACAGGGCCGCGCGAGGCGCCTCCTCGACGATCCGGCCCCGGCACATCACGCTGATCGTATCCGCCATGTAGTCGATCACTGCCAAGTTGTGGGAGACGATCAGGTAGGACAGGCCGAGGGCCGCCTGCAAATCCTTGAGCAGGTTCAGGATCTGCGCCTGGACCGAGACGTCGAGCGCCGAGACCGGCTCGTCCAGCACCAGCAGGCGCGGGCGCGGCGCCAGCGCCCGGGCGATGCCGATCCGCTGGCGCTGGCCGCCCGAGAAGGCGTGCGGATAGCGGCCGAGTCCGCTTGCCTCCAGCCCGACCATGGCCATCAGCTCCCGGCAGCGCGCGCGCCGCTCGGCAACGGGCACGCCGTGGATCTCCATAGGCTCGGACAGGATCTGGCGCACGGTCATGCGCGGATCGAGGGAGGCGTAAGGATCCTGGAACACGAACTGGACCGTACGCCGATAGGCGAACAGGGCGTCGCCCGAAAGGCCATGGACATCCCGCGGACCGCTGCCGTCGTCGAACAGGATTGTTCCGGAATCGGGGTCCAGCGCCCGCATGATCATCTTCGAGACCGTGGTCTTGCCGGAGCCGGATTCGCCGACCAGCCCCAGGGTCTCCCCGGCCGCGAGGCTCAGCGACAGGTCGGAGACGGCGTGGACCATCCGGGGCTTCTGCCAGAAACGGCCGGCCCGCAGGGTGTAGCTCTTGCTGACATTCTCGACTTGGAGCAGGGGCCCCGTGAGCTTCGCCAGCGGCTGGACCGGCGGGATCTCGGCGCGCGCCGGGCGGATCGGGGTCAGGCGCTCGCCGGGCGCCATGTCGAACCGCGGCACCGCGTGGAGCAGCGCCTTCAGATAGGCGTGGCCGGGGGCTCGCATGACGGTGTCGCGGGGGCCGGCCTCCACCAGACGCCCCCGGTAGAGCACGGCGACGTCGTGGGCGATGTTGGCGACCACCCCGAGATCGTGGGTGATCAGCAGGATCGCCATGCCGGTCTCGTCCTGGAGCCGGGCCAGCAGGGCGAGGATCTGGGCCTGAGTGGTGACATCCAAGGCCGTGGTCGGCTCGTCGGCGACCAGCAGGGCGGGTTTCAGGATCAGCGCCATGGCGATCATGGCGCGCTGGCGCAGGCCACCGGAGAGCTCGAACGGGTAGGTCTTCAGGGCGCGCTTCGGATCCGGGAACCCGACCCGGGCCAGGGCCTCCTGCGTGCGGGCATCGGCCTCCTTCCGGTCGGCGCCGGTATGGATGCGCAGGGCTTCGCCGATCTGATCGCCGACCGTGTGGAGCGGCGACAGGCAGGTCATCGGCTCCTGGAAGATCATCGCGATCCGCTGGCCGCGGATCGCGCGCATGGCCGATCCCTCGGTGTCGAGCCGGGCGATGTCGGTCTCGTCCGACGTGTCGCGGAACAGGATCTTTCCGCGTGTGATCGACGCGGAGGCCGGCAGGATGCCCATGATCGCCTGGGCGGTGACCGACTTGCCCGAGCCGGATTCTCCGACCAGCGCCAGGGTCTGCCCGCGCATCACGTCCAGCGACAGGCCGTGCAGCGCCTCGAACGGTCCGGTTTCCGTGCGGAACGCGACCGCGAGGTCGCGGATGGACAGAAGCGGGCTCAACCTTTCCTCGCAGCGACCGAAGGCTGAAGAGTAGATCCGGCCGCGCCGGTTTCCACTGCGGCGCCGCTGAATAGGCTTCGCGGATCCAAACATGTCACGGCCGGATGTCCGCAGCATGTCTCCAGCAGATCGGCGACGAAGGCCCGGAGCGCGGCATCATGGGCGAGATGGTGGGTCAGCAGGCCGATGGGCTGCGCCGGATCGCGGGTTATTCCGGCGGCGAGGCTTTGGAGCAGCGCGTCGGGATCGCGCAGCGAGCGGGTGCCGCGCCAGTCGATCGGATCCAGCGTCGCGTCCAGTCGATCGAGCCCGGGAATCGCTGGGCCTGGCACGGCCGACAGCCCGCGATAGCCCAGGCCGGGCAGGGCGGCGGCGAGGTCCGGCGCCAGCCGGTTCCACGGCGGCACGAAGACCGGCAGCAGCACCGCCTGCGGCAGCCGCTCCCGGGCGATCCGCAACCCGGCGGCGGCCTCCGCCACCAGCGTGTCGAGGGGGCGATGGACGCCGAACTCTGCGGGCTTTTCGCCGGGTGGAGCGTGGTTGTGATGGGCCAGGCCGTGGACGGCGACACTCACGCGATGCGCCGAAACCAACCGGTCTCCAAGGGATGGCTCGATCCGGGCCGGGATGGCGGCGAGCAGGAGCGGGACGGCATGGGCCTCGGCGAGATCGAGCAGCCGATCGAGGGCAGGGGAGGCCGCCACGGCATCGTCGTCCCGCCACCAGAACGGCACACGCTGGCCGCGCGCGGCCACTTCGTCCAGGGTTTTTCGGAGTACAGTGAAGCCGAAACGCGCGCTCTCCCTCCCCCCTCTGCGGGGGAGGGTACCCTGCGCAGCAGGGGGGG
>NZ_JAKSYK010000120.1:0-12760 GCF_022829425.1 Methylobacterium sp. J-072
GTGGCCGCCCACCGCTTATGACGGGCGCCTCGCCTACGTGCAGGTCCGCCACGGGGCGACGACCTACACGGTCAAGACCGTGCCGGCCTCCGGAGACCGGCCGGAAATCCGCTACACCGAGACAGGAGAGGCGAAGGGCGAGCCGTCCTTCAGCACCCTCACGGCGGTCGACCTCACGGACGGCGGCAAGATCGCCTGGACGATGCGCTCGGGCAGCCGGCTCTCCGGCGGCACCCTGGCGACGGCGGGTGGCCTCGTCTTCTCCGGCGAGGAGGATGGCCATCTCGACGCCCACGATTCCCGTGACGGCACGCTGCTCTGGCGCTTCCAGTGCGGCGCGGGCATCAGCGGCCCGGCCATGACCTACGCGCTCGACGGCAAGCAGTACCTGGCGGTGGCCGCGGGCGGCGCGTCCTTCACCAAGGCGGCCGGGTTCGGCACCGGCGACGCACTGCTGGTCTTCGCGCTGCCCGATTGACGCCCGCCGAGCTTGACTGGAGGAGTTCCAGCCTTTGGCGGCGGGGATTCGTCCGGACCATGACGCAGGAACAGGGCAGGGACGGCGCGGCTGCGGACGCGCAGCCGAGCCATCGCGGGGCGCCGGTGATCCGCACCATCGCGATGCCGGCCGATACCAACCCGGCCGGCGACATTTTTGGCGGCTGGCTGATGGCCCAGATGGACCTCGCGGCCGGCAACGTCGCGGCCCGGCGCTCGCGCGGGCGCTGCGCCACGATCGCGGTGGACGCGATCACCTTCCACCACCCGGTCTTCGTGGGCGACGAGGTCAGCCTCTATGCCTGGTTGATCAAGGTCGGGCGCTCGTCCCTGCGCATCCAGGTCGAGGTCTGGCGGCGGGAGCGGGCGAGCGAGACCACCATGAAGGTCACCGAGGCGACCTTCACCTTCGTGGCGATCGGCGAGGACCGCCGCCCGCGCCCGGTGCCGCCGGAGGCGGGCGGGATGTGAGCGGCGGCCTTACGCGCATTGAGAAGCCGTCAACGTAGGCGCCGCGTCAGATCAGGTGCGAGCCTGTCGGCGTGCGTCTGATCAGCGTTCCCCATCTTGGTAGTCTGCTACGCACGGTGTGTGTCAGTCTGCTCTCGAAGGGCGGACGCGTCGCATCGGACATCACGGGGCGGGCATCGTCGATGGTGTCGTGCTACCATCGGGTTCGGTCAGGAGCGGCAAATGAATCTGGTCACTCCTCACGATGTCCTGTCAGCCTACGCCCAGGCCAAGATCAGCTCGGACGTTGCGATCTCGTCGCTCGGCTTGAACGGGTTTCGCGACCTGATCATCGCGATGGCCGATGCGGGACACCGGCTCCCGCGCCCAGCCGAGGCGGAGACCGAGGCTCAGGTGGATTCGGCGATGCCGCTGCTGCTTTCTGTTCTCGATGACGGCCGTGGCGATGCTTGACCTCGTGATCCCGGATACGGGACCGCTGATCACGCTGGCGCTCATCGATCGTTTGGATCTGCTCGATCGTTTCCGGTGCCCGATCCTGGTCACCGACATGATCCACGCCGAATTGACGCGCGGACCGGATACGGCACCGGACAAGACGGCGATCGAGCGCTGGTATCGCGCGCGGGGCAACCGGGTTCAAACGGTGGACACCCTGTACGGCACCATGTGGCGGGAACTGCCTGAGGAGACGCGTCGGTCCATCAAAAGGCAATTCCCGAATGCCGGTGAGGAATCCATCCGGGAGTTCGCGGGACGGGTCGCCGAGGTTCTGCCTGAGGGGGACCAGATCCTCGTCCTGTTCGAGGAAGAGAAGGTCAAACGCATGTCCTTCGGCAGGCACGTCCATTTGCTCCATACCTGGGCGTTCATGGTGGCCCTGGAACGGATGGGCGTCATTCCCTCGGCCGACGATCTCTACAAGCAGGTCGAACAGCGTGGCAGGACCATCGCGCGCGACGTGTACGAACGCCGCGCTTCCGCCGGGGGTGGCTATGCGCAGGATTGGACGGAAGACTACGACCGTCAGGCTGGTATCTGATCGGTCTTCCTGTTCTCGACTGCTGGCATCCGCGGAAGCGGCAAGGCCCTGACTGTCCCGAGACCGGGCCTGTCAGCGCCTCGGGGGCGTTCTGGCGACATCAACACGCCCAGATGGGTTAGGATCAGACGGTGCGTGATCGATCGAACCGCCCGCCTCACCCCCGCGCAATCGCATACCGCGTCCGCAACCGCAGGCCGAACACCGCCATCATGAACATGCAGCAGGTGGCGTTGTTGCCGTTGTAGAGCACGGTCTCGAACGAGGCCGAGACGAGCCCCAAAAACCACAGGCGCAGGAACAGCAGCGTCTCCGCGTCGAGCCCCCGGCCGCCGGCGACGCGCTGGAGGTCGCGCACCGGCGCCAGCACGAAGACCCAGATGGTGAGCATCAGGAACGGGAAGCCGCCGATCAGCGCCGTGTCGAGATAGGCGTTGTGCGAGTGGTTGGCGGTGTTGACCCAGGTCAGCTCCTCGGAGCCGCCATACATGGTCCGCTCGGTCATCCAGAAGGCGCCGATGCCCCAGCCCCGCCAGGGGCGGACCAGGATGTTGTCGAGGGCGAATTGCCAGATCTCGCTGCGGCCCGTGAAGGTCGCGTCGGTGAGCAGCGCGCCGATCGCGTCCTGGATCGCCGGGACCAGGATCGAGCCGATCGAGATCAGCGAAAACCCGGCGATCGGCCCAAGCAGGAGCAGGCCGCGCAGGGCGCCGCCGGTGAAGATCCGGCACAGGCCGGTGACGGCGAGGATCACCGGCAGCAACAGGATCGCGGTCTTGGAGCCGCTCGCCACCAAGAGGCCGACGGCCAGGAGCACGATGCTCCAGCCGAGCACGCGGCTCGCCGCGGAGGCGACGTAGAGGCCGACGATCACCAGGATCACCATGGCGGCCCCGGCCTCGTTCTTCTGCGGGAAGATGCCCCGCCACAGGCCCGGATGGCTCGGATCGGAATTCACGTCGAAGGCCGAGTGGATCGCCAGATCCGGCACCAAAGCCACCGCCAGGTACGACGACAGCAGGATCACCAGGGCCGACCAGGCCATCGTCAACGCCAGTTGCCGAGGCGACCGGGCGACCAGCAGGACGCCGGCGGACAGCATCGCCGCGATGGCGAACAGGGCGAGCCGCCGCAGCGACAGGCTGGGCTCCACCGACAGGAGCGCGGTGACCCCGAGCCAGGCGGTGCAGAGCATCAGCGGCCCGGTCGCGAGCGGGCGCAGGTGGCGAAAGCCGATCCGGTGGAGCGCCGCCGCCATGCCGAGCCCGGCCGCCACGAACAGCACCTGGGTCAGCAGGCTGCCGTCCTCGGAGGCCGCCAGCGACGACCGGTCGGACAGGTCCTTGAGCCAGACGTGGTTCCACAAGAGGACGAACACCGCCCCGTTCAGGAGCACGCGCAGGACATCCGGCACGTCGCGCCCGGCTGCGCCATGCCGGGCGTTTTCAGCCGGGATCCCGATCGCCGCGTCCGCCGAAGCCATGCCGTTCCACCGCAGGGGCCGCGTGATGCGGCGTTGATCATTGTAGCGGGTGTGGTCGCCGGGGCGATGGGTCGACCGACGGTTGCACGGGGGGATTTAGCGATAACCTTAGCGGGGTGGCACGGCCCTGGCGCTTCGGAGCGGATCAAGCATCCCGAGGATCGGAGCGTGTCACAAACGCCCAAGCTCCCTCCCTGTCATTCCGGGGCGCCGCAGGCGAGCCCGGAATCCAGAGCCGCCGACGGTGCAAGATCTTGTTCGACCTATGGTTCTAGATTCCGGGCTCCGCTTCGCGGCCCCGGAATGACAGAGCGGTTTATTCGGCTGGCGTCCCTTCGCTGACCGAAAAATAGCTCCAAGCAACCGCCGTTTTCCGAAAACGAACTCACTCGCGCGATTGCCGCGACCCTTTGGCCTGATAACCTAAGCTCGTTTCCGCGCCGCCCTCACTGCGAAGCGCAGCCACCGCCGATCCTGCAACCAACATGGCGGCATCGCGTCCACAGACGCTCCCGAGCGGGCCGGCTCGCGTTGCGGTACGATCGGCCCGCGCAAAAAACAGGTGTCCCATGACCCAATCGGCATCCCGGGCGGTCATCGTCCAGCCCGGCGGCGGTTTCGACAAGGTGGGGTTCGGCGAGCGCCCCGTCGCCGAGCCGGGACCCAGCGAAATCACCGTGCGCCTGCGCGCGAGCTCGCTGAACTATCACGACTACGCCGTGGTCAGCGGCCTGTGGGGTCCGAGCGAGCCGCGGGTGCCGATGTCCGACGGCGCCGGCGAGGTCGAGGCGCTGGGTCCGGGGGTGGACGGGTTCGCGGTGGGCGACCGGGTCGTCAGCACGTTTTTTCCCACGTGGCTGGAAGGTGTGCCGCTGGTCGAGGGTTTCGCCACGGTGCCGGGCGACGGGGTCGACGGCTACGCCGCGAGCGGGTCACGGCGCCGGCCACCGCCTTCACCCACGCCCCCCGGGGCTGGGACCACGCCGAGGCCGCGACCCTGACCACGGCGGCGCTGACCGCGTGGCGCGCGCTCCACGCCGATGCCGGGCTCAAGAGCGGCGACGTGGTGCTTGTGCAGGGCACCGGCGGCGTGTCGCTGTTCGCGCTGCAATTCGCCAAGGCGGCGGGCGCGACGGTGATCGCGACCTCATCGAGCGACGCGAAGCTCGAGCGCCTGCGCGGCCTCGGGGCCGACCACCTGATCAACTACCGCGCCGATCCGGCCTGGGGCGCGACCGCAAGGCGGCTGACCGACGGGCGCGGGGTCGACCACGTGCTCGATGTCGGCGGCCCGGGCACGCTGGAGCAGTCGATGGAGGCGGTGCGCGTCGCCGGCCACATCTCGGTGATCGGGATCCTCACCGGCGTGGCCGGTCCGCTGCCGCTGGTCCCGGCGCTAATCCGCCAGATCCGGCTCCAGGGCGTGCTGGTTGGCAGCCGCCGCCATCAGATCGCGATGATCCGCGGCATCGAGGCCTGCGGCCTGCGGCCGGTCGTCGACAGGATCTACCCGCTGGCCGAGATCGTGGACGCCTTCCGGCACCAGGAGAGCAACCGCCATTTCGGCAAGATCTGCATCCAGATCTGAGGGGTCTCTTACCGCCGCATCGTGTACTGCGACCGCCCGGCGGCCTGGCGCATCAGGAACGAGGCCATCTCGGCGAGTTCGGGAGCCTTGGAGCGGAAGGTCACCGAGAGGGCGAGCAGCGTGTCCTTGTGGTCGAGCCCGGCATAGACCCGCTCCTGCACCGGCACGTGGGCGGCGCGCAGCTTGGCGGCGAGGCTCACCGTGTGCCGGGGCTTCACCACCGTATCGGCCTCGCCGGTGGCGAGGAAGGTCGGGGGCGAGAGCGGGCCCGCGAAGGTCATCGGCTGGGTGAGCGGCAGGTCGGGGGCCTGCCCGAACACCTTGGTCGTGGTGTCCTGATCGAGCGGCAGGAAGTCGTAGGGGCCGGACAAGCCGGCCACCGCCTTGATCACCTTGGGATCGACCCCGGCGGCGTTGAGGTAGCGCGGATCGAGCCCGAGCATCACGGCGTTGTAGGCCCCGGCCGAATGGCCGGCCAGGACGATGCGGCGCGGGTCGCCGCCATAGGCCGCGATGTTGTCGCGCACCCAGGCCAGCGCCGCGGCGCCGTCCTCAAGGAAGCCCGGGAAGGCCGTCTCCGGGAAGAGCCGGTAATCCGGCAGCACCGTCACGAAGCCCTGGGCGGCGAGCGCGTGGCCGACGAAGGCGTAGTCGTCCTTGGAGCCGCTCTGCCAGGAGCCGCCGTAGAAGAACACCAGCACCGGCGCCCGCTCGGCCGCCACGGTGGGCACGTAGACATCGAGCCGGCGCCGCTTCCCCTCGCCGAAGGTCTGGTCCCGGGCGGCCAGGCGGCCGCCGGCATCCCGCGGGCCGATCGCGTCGAACAGGGTCAGCGGCGAGGCGGCGCTGAAGCCGAAAGCCGCGAGCCCAAGGCCGAGAAGGCTGGCAAACGCGATGAGGAGCCGTGTCATATCCCGTCCGGTTGCCCTGATTGGTCCATTCAAGGCGCCGCTCGGGGCGGATTGATGACGGGAGCGGGGCGACAGGTAAAAAATCAGCGCCTCCTCCCGAACGGTGGAGGCCGGCTTTCGGATGGGAGGATGCGCTAGGTCCGCAGCACGATGCAGGCGCCGCCGACCTTGCGGATGCGGCCGCACAGGTCGTCGGCGGCCTGCCGGCTCTGGGCGGGGAGGCGGATCCGGTAGAAGGCGCGGGTGCCGCGGTTGCGCAGGCGGGTGCCGATGATCATCGGCCGCGCCTCGCCGATCACCCCGGCATAGGCGGTCCGGGTCCGGTTGAAGCTCTGCAGGGCCAGGGCCTTGGAGAAGTTCCCGGCGAGCTGGATGCCCCAGGGCGCCGCCGGCCCCTCGTTGGGCCCGATCGCGAACCGGTCGCCGCGGGACGGGATGCGCAGGCTGGCGGTGACCTGCAGGCAGGTCACCGGCGCCTCCGGCTTGGCATCGGGCTTGGCCTCGGGCTTGGCTTTGGCCTCCGGCGCCCCGCCCTCGGGATAGGTGATCGCGGCCGCATTGCCGCCCCGCCAATCCTCGGCCGGCGCCCCCGTGATGGCGGCGACGTAGGCCCGGGTCTCGGCGGGCAGGCCGCCATCGCCGGAAAGCCATTTGCTCACCCGCGAAGCACCGCCGTTATAGGCGGCGGCCGCCAGCCCGAGATTGCCGAACTGGGTCTTGAGGTCGGCCAGCAGATGGGCCGCGTGCGGGATCGCCTGCTCGGGATCGAACGGATCGAGCAGGCCGCGTTCCCGGGCCGTGCCGGGCATGAACTGCGCGACGCCCTGCGCACCGGCCGAGCTCACCACGCCGACGCGAAAGCTGCTCTCGCGCCAGATCAGCCGGGTCAGGAACGGCACCGGCAGCCCGCGCGCCTTGGCGGAATCGTCGATGAGGCGGCAGAGCGCCTGCTCGACGGTCTCGGTCGCGCCCTCGGACGGGGCCGCAGCGGCCGGTCTGGCGAGGAGGAGCGGGAGGATCAGGAGGGCGCCGAGGCGCAGGCGGGGGGCGATCACGCAACCGCTTGTAGCGGGGCGCACCGGGGGATCAATCCATACGGTTGGGGGGTGATGTCGCGCCGGGCACCGCCGGCCCGCGTCCTGAGCCCGGAATCTGTCCCAATCTCTCGCCTCATCCTGAGGCGTGAGCGCAGCGAGCCTTGAAGGAGCCGTCCAGGGATCGCGCGCTCCCTGGAGGCCTCCTTTGAGGCCTCCGCTACGCTTCGGAAGCTCAGGAGGAGGGCGCAGATGGGAAAGACGAGCTCGGACAGCGCTCAGGGGATCCGAAGCAAGGCCGCCGACCAAGATGATGTCCACAAGCCTTATGTCCGTCTAAGTTGCAAAATTGCGAGCATATTCCCGCGCCTCGATCGTTCGACAACAGCGCTTCATCGGCACGACCTCACGCTTGGCCTTGGACTTGCTTTGACAGCAAGATCCTTGATGCATCCGGATCGGGAGACGGGACGCGAGATGACAGAAGAACCGGGGTTCAGTCGGCGCAAACTGATCGCCATGGTCGGCGCCGCAGCCGGGAGCGCGGCCGCCTATCAGGTCATGACCAGCCTCGGGTTCGCCGAGGAATCGCCCTACCGCGGGCCGATCCGACTCGATGGCGACCCGAAGGGCGCCTCGGTGCTGATCCTCGGGGCCGGGCTCGCCGGCATGACCGCGGCGCTGGAGCTGCACCGGGCCGGGTACCGGGTGCAGATCCTCGAGTACAACACCCGCGCCGGCGGCCGGAACTGGTCGCTGCGCGGCGGCGACACCTACACGGAGCTGGGCGGCGCCACGCAGCGGTGCGAATTCGACGCCGGGCTCTACCTCAATCCCGGCCCCTGGCGGATTCCCTACCACCACCACGGCGTGCTCGATTACTGCCGCCGGCTCGGCGTCGCCCTGGAGCCGTTCATCCAGCTCAACCACAACGCCTTCGTGCACAGCACGACGGGCTTCGGCGGCAAGCCGCAGCGGATCCGCACGGTCAAGACCGATTTCGACGGCGCCACCGCCGAACTCCTGGCCAAGGCCACCCGCAAGGGCGCGCTCGACGCGCAGGTCTCCAAGGAGGACCAGGAGATCCTGATCGAGGCGCTGCGCGCGCTCGGCGGCCTCGACAAGGACCTCGCCTATCGCGCCGGACCGACCTCCTCGGAGTTCCGTGGCTTCGCCCACGATCCCGGCGGCGGGCTCTCGGCGCGCCCGGTCGACGGCGAGCCGATGGCGCTCCACGACATCCTGACCTCGCGGCTCTGGCGCGGCCTGGAGAATTTTCTGCTGTACGAGTTCCAGACCACGATGTTCCAGCCGGTCGGCGGCATGGGCCGGATCGGCGAGGCCTTCGCCCGCGCCCTGCCGCCGGACACGATCCGGTACGGCGCCAAGGTCACGGACATCGCCCAGGATGCCCACGGCGTCACGGCGACCTACCAGGATCTCGGCCAGGGCGGCGCGGTGCGGCAGGCCCATGCGGATTGGTGCGTCTGCGCCCTGCCGCTGACGGTGCTGAGCCAGATCCCCACCCAGGTCGGCCCCAAGATGAAGGCCGCCATCGACGCCGTGCCCTACGCCTCCTCGGTGAAGATCGGCCTGCAGTTCAAGCGGCGGTTCTGGGAGGAGGACGAGCACATCTTCGGCGGCATCTCCTACACCGACCTGCCGATCCGCCAGATCGCCTATCCCGCGACCGGCTACAATGCCGGCGGCAAGGGCGTGCTGCTCGGCGCCTATACCTGGAACGGGCCGAACTCCTACGAATTCACGGCGCTCAGCCCCGCCGAGCGGGTGCGCCGGGCGGTGGCCTACGGCAGCCAGATCCACCCGCAATACCGCACCGAGTTCGAGACCGGGATCGCGGTGGCCTGGCACCGGGTGCCGTTCACGCTGGGCTGCGCCGGCGACTGGACCGACGAGGCCCGGGCCGAACACTACGACAACCTCTGCGCGATCGACGGACGGATCATGCTGGCCGGCGAGCACGCCTCATACATTCCGGCCTGGCAGGAGGGCGCGATCCTCTCGGCGCTCGACGCGGTCACGCGGCTTCACAAGAGGGTCCTGGCAGCATGAGTGCTTTTGCGATCACCCGAACCCTCGCGCTGTTCCTCGCCACGGGCGTCGGTGCCGCCGCGCAGGAGCACGCCATCCATGCGGCCCTGCCATCGGCCGGCCCCGCGATGAGCGAGGGCAAAACCTTCACCGAGGCCGGGGGCGAGGCGCTCTACGCCCAGGTCTGCGCCGCCTGCCATCAGGCGGGCGGGGAGGGCGCGGTCGGCGCGGCCGCCTATCCGGCGCTCAGGCACAACGAAAAACTCGCCAGCGCCGGCTATCCCGTCACGGTGCTGCTGTACGGCCTGCGCGGCATGCCCCCGCTCGGGCGCATGATGAGCGACACCCAGGTCGCGGACGTGGTGAACTACGTCCGCACCCATTTCGACAACCCGTACGGCGACGCGGTCGCCCCCGAGGATGTGAAGGCGGCACGGCCATGATCGGACGAACCTGGATTTCCGCAACCCTCGCGCTGGCCCTGGCGGCCGGGCCTGGGCTCGCCGAGGACATCACCCGGCATCCGATCCCGGGCTCGGACTTCCCGATCTCGGAGGCGGTCGAGGTGCCGGCCGGGCACGCGACCGTCTATCTCAGCGGCTTCGGGCCTTCGGTGACCAACCCCAACGCCGAGAAGAATTCCTTGGCCTCGTTTGGCGATACCCGCGCCCAGACCGCCTCGACCCTGGCCTCCATCGAGGCGGCCTTGAAGCGTCGGAACCTGTCGCTGCGCGACGTGGTGAAGATGACGGTGTTTCTGGTCGGCGATCCGGCCAAGGGCGGCCGCCTGGATTTCGCCGGCCTGATGGAGGCCTACCGCGAACAGTTCGGCACCGCAGCCCAACCGAACCTGCCGACCCGCTCGGCCGTCCAGGTCGCGGCTCTGGCTAATCCCGGCTGGCTGGTGGAGATCGAGGTCACCGCCGTTCGGCCGTGACCGGGGGCTGCGCGGACAGCCGCACATGCCCCACGTCATCCCGGGGCCGTGCAGCGATGCCTGGGATGACACCGTTTCGGGCCGGATCACGCGTCCGCTCGGCCCGCTCCGTCATCGCGAGCGCAGCGAAGCGACCCAGGGACACGCCATGGTCTGAAATCGCGCGCCGCCCTGGTTTGCTTCGCTCCGCTCGCAATGACGCTGCCGGGCGCCCTGAAGCGTTCGTTCGGAACAAATTTAAGAGACCCCAAACCCTTTGGCGCCCTGGCGCCTGAGCCGTCCGACCCACGCCCTCATCCTAAGGCGTGAGCGCAACGAGCCTCGAAGGAGCCCTCCAGCCGGCCGCGCGCTCCCTCGGGGGCTCCTTCGAGGGCACGGCTGCGCGTCGCCACCTCAGATGACGGGGAGGGTGGGAGAGCCGCGTGCCGGCTCGGGTTGGATCACGACGCCGAACGGCACAGCTTCCGTCGCCGGCGGCCGGTCCTATCCCGTGCCGTTCGGTTTTTTTGGGGGCTTAGCGCGTCCCCTGTCGATGTGGCTTACCCGGCAGCCGGTACACCACTGGTCGGAGGTAGGTGGTCTAAACCGGGCCATTGGCGCGATCCGCGAAGGGTGGATTTCTGCCTGTCCGCTTATGGTCGGCACTGCGTGGAAGCGGACCTCGTCTACGGACGCGCTTCTCATTAGTTCGGCAGCAGTCCCGCCTCCTGATAGCTCCTGATCAACGCGTCGAACAGGTTTATGTCCGAACGGCTTCGAGCGATGATCTGGGCTCCGGCTACAGCAGCATAGATGGCACGAGCTCTCGTCTCGCTGTCTTTTGGCTGAACCAGCTTTGCTGCAACCAACTGCTCGCGAAGCCAAGCCGTGTTCACGTCGGCAAAAGCCTGAACCTCCTTCAAGACCTGCTCGGGCAACGCGTCATATTCTGCCGCCATGAAGCTGCTGAGGCACATGCGGTTGTTGCGTTCCAGGGATAGGCGGAAGATGCCGGGGTACTGCCGCAAAGCTTCTGTCGGGCTTTCAGTCCTGGTCGAAAGGGCTTCGAGATCGCGAGCGATGTCCTCCCAATAGCGGCGCGCAACTGCTTCACCGAGGAGGGCCTTGTTGGCGAAGTAGTAGTTGATGCTAGCGGCCTTGATGCCGACGGCCTCCGCAAGGTCGCGGAAATTGATGCCACCGTAGCCATAGGCCATCGCGGCTTCCCTCGCAGCCGCGAGGATCGCCTCCCGTACATCCCTCTTCAACGTCGCTGCCATTCTCAACCTCCGTCTGTCATATGGCAGACAGGGGTTGACGGGACAAGATGTCCTCCCTAGCTTGGTGTCTGTCATATGACAGACAGGCAGCCCTCTAAGAAAGCGAGATGACGATGTCGGACAAGCTCAAGCTCTTCACCTCTCCCTCGGCCTTCCCGAACCCGCAGCGCCTGCGGATCTTCATGCACGAGAAGGGCATCGCCGATCACTTCGACGAGACGGTCTACGACATGTCACCGGTCGGCGAGCAGCGAGGATGGAAGCACCTGAAGATGAACGCTTGGGGCGAGACACCGACCCTCGCGCTCGCCGATGGCTCTTACCTCAGTGAGACCTCTGCCATCGCCCGCTACCTCGACGACGCGTTCGAAGGCCGCAAGATCATGGGCGGGACGGCGCACGAGCGCGGCCTCGATCAGATGTGGGACAACCGAGTGTGGGTGCACATCCTCTACCCCATCGTCACCGCATTCCATGTGCTGCATCAGGGTCTGGGCCCGAAGCTCGAACTGACCAGCAATCCGGCTTGGGGCGAGCATTCACGCAAGGTGGCACTGGCGCATGCCGGTCTCGTCGACCGGCATCTCGCCGACGGCCGCGAGTGGCTGCTGGGCGGCGAGATGCCGACGTTCTCGGACATCACGTTGGCGACGGCGATCGCCTTCTCCAAGTTCCCGGTCAACGCCACTCCGCTCGACGAGCGCTTCGAACATCTCGACGCATTTTGGCAGCGCTGGCAGACCCGGCCAACCTTTATCGCTGCCTATGCCGACCGGAGCAGCGGCGTACCGGAAATCGACAACCGCACCTGAGCGTCCAGCGGACTGTCCCGCCGGCCGTCTAACCGCAATCCTGCCCGAGGAGATCATCATGCCTTTTGCACGTATCGATCTGATCCAGGGGAAGCCGCCCGAGTACCGCGCCGCCGTGGCGGACATCGTCTATCGGGGCATAGTCGACGTCCTCGAAGCGCCCGATGGCGACCGCTTTGTAGTGGTTGGCGAGCACACACCCGACAATCTTATATATGATCCACAATTTCTTGGCTTCAGCCGGTCACCAGATTTCATCTTGATCCAGGTGACCAGCACCGTCGGCAATAAAAAGGACACCAAGTTCGCTTTTTATCGTTTCGTTGCCGACGAGCTGAAATCGAAAATGGGCGTCCGCCCAGACGATATCATGATCAACATGGTCTTTGTCGACAAGGAGGACTGGTCGTTCGGTGACGGTCAGCCGTGGTGACGACTTCCGACATCACCTCGATCTGAAGCCGCAGGACCGCCAACTGATGACCGGTTTGGAGAAGCGCCAACGGCTGTCGTGACGACTGCAACTGAGGATCGATTCTGTTGAAAAACTCGGGTGTTGCAGCGGTTGTGATGAGGTGATTCACTCCTGTCGAGAGACGGAGATCGAAGCAGATGATGGGACCTCGGCAAGTCGAGCAGGGTGCCTTGTTCTACGAGTTCTCGCTCGACACTC
>NZ_JAKSYK010000124.1:0-282 GCF_022829425.1 Methylobacterium sp. J-072
TACGCTTCATCGATCGTGGCATCGAACATGGCATTTGATCGGCCATAACGGACAAGATCCTCTCGGCCGCCGCCAGATTGAGGCTGTAGCCGTCCCCTGCGACGACCTCAGCCTGGCTATCGAGGAGGATTAGGCCGCCGCCTGCGCTCGCAATGACGAAATGGCTTCGAAGCGATCAACCGGAAACCGGACCACACCGGCGGCTGATCATCGTCGCGGTCGTGATATGGAGCGTGCGATGGCAAAGTTGGGTCCGCGAACCGCGCGCGACGCATTTCTTGC
>NZ_JAKSYK010000126.1:0-337 GCF_022829425.1 Methylobacterium sp. J-072
ATCAGGTCTCGCAGGAGCCCCCAGGAGGCCCGGCGCTGGATCCCGGCCACGCACGGACGCCTCGATGGAGCGCCGCCGCCGGTGGGCGGCCTCTGGCCGCATGCCGCAGGCTATCGTCGGCCGGTTCACCTTGGCCGAGCAGGCCGTGCTGTCGCTCGTG
This sequence comes from Methylobacterium sp. J-072, assembly GCF_022829425.1. NCBI lineage: Bacteria > Pseudomonadati > Pseudomonadota > Alphaproteobacteria > Hyphomicrobiales > Methylobacteriaceae > Methylobacterium > Methylobacterium sp. J-072. The sequence goes on from NZ_JAKSYK010000126.1 coordinate 161, forward strand.
GCTGCCGAGGTGGCGCGCCGGAAGGACGGTAGGCTGTCGATCGAGACCATGGCCACCGTCACAGGCATGTTCCGCTCGACCGTGAAGAACGCGATCAGCGCGGCGGCGCGGCCAGGTCGGGTGCCGGGCGAGGATCGCCAGCTCCCCGGCGTCCGCAACGACAGGCAGGTGTCCCGC
>NZ_JAKSYK010000129.1:0-1415 GCF_022829425.1 Methylobacterium sp. J-072
GTCAGGCCGACACCGCCCGGCACGACGAAGGTCGAGTTGTTGGAGCGGCTGCTGGCGTCGAAGGCGTAGCCGGCGTTGATACCGAAGTAGGCGCCGGTCCAGGTGAACACCGGGACGGGGGTGAACACCGGCGGCGGGGCGCGACGCGGCAGGTCGGCAGCCGAAGCGGCAGCGGTGAAGGCGGTAAATGCGGCCAACGAGGCCAGAAGCTTCTTCATGACTGTAATTTCCCCATCTAGATGCCCGATCGGGGGCTAAGGTAGCTGGTTCTCCACAGCCAAGCTGTATCGCGCGCGCCACACTTGTGGCGGGAGTAGGGCACGCGCGAGAAAAACTCGATCTACGCCTCAGCGCCTTCCTTGGCCTTCCGCGGCCGCCCAGCAGCGCGCTTCGGCTTGTCGGAGACGGTCTCAGCAAGCTCAGCAGCCTTCGGAGCCACTTTCCTGCGCTGCTGGCCAAGCCCGAGGCTCTTGGCGAGCGCTGAGCGCTTCTCGGAGTAGCTGGCGGCGGTCATCGGGTAGTCGCGCGGGAGGCCCCACTTCTCGCGGTAGGCCTCGGGGGTGAGCCCCTTGATCGTCAGGTGGCGGCGGAGGGTCTTGTACCGCTTGCCATCCTCGAAGCTGATCAGGGCGTCCTGCGTGATCGACTTCCGCACCTGCGCAGAGGTGAGCTTCTCGGCCGCTGGAGCGGCTGTGGCAGCCCCATTGCTGAGCCCAGCCAGCGCGGAGTGAACCGTGGCAAGCAGGTCCGGCATGTCGCCGGGTCGGACAGAATTTTTCGACACGTAGGCCGAGACGAGGTCGGCTGTCAGCTCGATGAAATCGACGGCCGGAGCCTCGATCGTCTCTATGTCTTGATCCACGATGCACCTGTGCTTGAGAACTAAAGCACATTCTGTTACTGGCATCCAAAATGCAATACATCAAGGCGAAAGATTTCATTCGCTGTTGGTGATATTTACGATGATGCATTCTCCGGGCCTGGAACACACAGCGCGCCTAATCGCGGAGAACGTGGCATCGGCCGTCGAGCGTGATCTGGATAAGGGAGCACTCCATCCGCTGATGCGCGAGGCCCTGGTGGTCGAGCTACTGCGGGCATTGCTCCCGGCCATGCCAACCCAGTCCGGCGCAGCCTTAGCTGAAGCTTGCAACCGCTGCCTCAGCCACTTCGCGGGCTTCCAGCCGCCGGTCCCTCAGATTGAGGCGGTCGATCTGGATGATGGCTCGGTGACGATGCGTCAGGGGTAGGCGCCCTCACTGGGCCTAGGCCGCACCACACTCTGGCCGGATCAGCCTGCGGGAGAACTGGTTTAGCGATCTCACCGTTTGATCGGTAGGCGACCTACGATCGAGCCTGCAGCATCGCGCACGACCATCGTCCATCGCTGGTCCAAATCGATGCCGATCGCCTCA
>NZ_JAKSYK010000130.1:0-311 GCF_022829425.1 Methylobacterium sp. J-072
CGATCGCCGGCCTCACCTCCGGAACGAGCACAGCCGCCGCCGGCACGGTCGCGAGCGAAGCGGTCGACAAGCCGACCCCGGCCCAGATCCGCAAGTCGGTCCAGCAGGACGGAATCGTCCGCTTCCTCGACGGAAAGACCTACAAGACCTTGAAGCGCCACCTGACCGCCAACGGCCGCAGCCCGCAGAGCTACCGCGAGCGCTACGGCCTGCCGGCCGACGATCCGATGGTCGCGCCGAGCTATGCCGACCAGCGCTCCGCCCTCGCCCAGGCGATCGACCTGGGACAGCCCGGCGCCATGGCCGAGGCC
>NZ_JAKSYK010000133.1:0-16340 GCF_022829425.1 Methylobacterium sp. J-072
TGCTCATCGCGCCCGCCATCCTGCGGATCGGGACGGAGATCGTGGTCACGGACATCCAGCCGACCGCGAGAGTGATCGCAGCGACCAGGCCGAGGACGACCAAGATCGCGAACTGGCCGCTCCGTCCAAGCTCGGCCGCTATAGTGGCTTCCTGCTTTCCTGCGGCTTCATTGAAGCTGACATCGGCCTTGAGCGCCGCGCGGGCGGCATTTAGGGGAGGCAGCATGCCGTCCAACAGGTAGTCGCTTGCACCCTTGGCGTCGCCAGCATCCAAGTGCCTGAGATACTCGTCAGTCATGGCCGTATAAGCCGGAACTGTGGTCGCAACCGCCTTCCACAGGGCTTCTTCGCCAGCACTGACGAAGGGCACGTACTCCTCAAGATCCTTGGCAACGTCGGACAGGCTTGCGCGCAGGCGCGTCAGGGACAGTGGTCGACGCTCGGCACTGGAGACCAGGTAAGCGAGCTGCCGGCTGCGAAGGGCCTCGAAGTCGGCGCCGAGTCGGCCGAGAATGCGGACCGAAGGTAGCGTATTGCCGCCGAGGCTGTCGGTGGCAACGCTCAACTGCTGCAGCTTCGCATAGCAGAAGGCACCGAGCCAACCGGTCAACACGAACAGCAGGGATAACGCCCCGATGGGACGGGCCCGGATGGTGAGGTTCGACAACAAGACCAGCTCCCTTACCGCTGCTGTCTGATCTCAAGTAACGATTAAGATTATGCTTATGACGATCGCTATATCCGCTTCGGTGGCGCGCTACTCGACTAGGAAAGATAATGACAGACGAGGCCGTTCTGCCATAGGTCGCCGAAGCGGGCACTAACGGGATACGCCGGCCTAGAGCCGCCCTTCCGCAGTCGGTGGCGCTACTTCATGGCTTGCAAGACGGGCGGAAGGGCATCCGTGCCATGTTGGGACGGCCTACCGCCCCACATGCATTCGGCCCCGACTGACGTCGGTCTGGTGCGGCTGAATTCTTTGTGAAGAGGGCGGCACGCGGATACGATAACCGCAACATGAAGCGCTCCCGCCACGTCACCCTCGTCCTCCTCGGCACGACGGCGCTCGCCGGGTGTGAGGACGATCGGTCAGCCCCACCCCAGCCGACGCCGCAGCAGTTCGCCGAGAGCCTCGCCCTTCCGGTCCCGAAGCCCCATTGTGACCGTCCGGAGGACTTCCCGCGGCCCGAGTGCCACGACCCCCAGGCGCCAGTCGCCGCGGCCAACACCGGGCACGCTTCATCCTCGGGCGGCCACGGCAGCGGTGGGATCTTCTGGTTCTTCCACGGCGGCGGCTCGTCTTACGGACCAGCGACACCGGCAGCCCATGCCTATGCCGCCGCCGGACCCGCGGTGCGCGCAGCAGCGCCGGCTGGCACGACGTCGTTCGGCGGCTTTGGCTCGATCGGACGGGCTATGGCGAGGTTCGGCGGAGGTTCGTGATGCGGCGCCACAGCTTCACGCCTCGGCCGGGCTGGCATGCACTCGCCGACGAGAGCGGCTTCGACTTCCATATCGATGAGGACGGGCACGCGGTCTGGTACGAGGCGGCTGCCTACAGCTTCACCCTGGCGCAGATCGAGGAGGACCTAGAGGCGCCCACCGCCGCGCTGCATGCGATCTGCCTAGAACTCGCCGCCGAGATCTCCGAGACCCCAGCGCTGATGGCTCGCCTCGGCATCCCGGACTGGGCGCACGCCCTGGTGACGCGCAGCTTCCGCGCCCGCGAGCCGCACCTCTACGGCCGCTTCGACCTGGCCTACGACGGCGCCGGCCCAGCGAAGATGCTGGAGTACAACGCCGACACCCCCACTGCCCTGTTCGAGACCGCGGTGTTCCAGTGGCGGTGGCTGGAGGACCTACGCGCGAGCGGCGCGCTGCCGGCGGACGCCGACCAGTTCAACTCGGTCCACGAGCGCCTGGTGGCCCAACTCTGCCTGATCCGAAGCCGGGTCGGCGAGGTGCTGCACCTGACCTGCATGACGGAGTTTCCGGAGGACCGCGGGACCGTCGGCTACCTCGCCGACTGCGCTGCCCAAGCCGGCCTTCAGGTGCGCCTGATCGACGTGTTGGACATCGGCCTGCACCAGGAAGGCGGCCGGTCGTCCTTCGTCGACAGGAGCGACGCGCCGGTGCACCTGCTGTTCAAGCTCTACCCGTGGGAGTGGATGCTGCGCGATGGCTTTGGACCAGCGATCGCCGCCACCGGCACCACGTTCATCGAGCCGGCCTGGAAGATGGTGCTGAGCAACAAGGGCATCCTGGCCCTACTCTGGGAGCGCCACCCGGACCATCCGAACCTGCTGCCGGCCTACTTCGAGGACGACCCGTGCAAGTTCGAGCTGGGCAGGAGTTTCGCTCGTAAGCCGCTGCTCGGCCGCGAGGGCGCCAATGTGACGATCGTCACCGACGGCCAAGTCTCAGCCGCCGAAAGCGGCCCCTACGCGGACAGCGGCTACGTCCGGCAGGCCCTGGCGCCGATCCCGGACTTCGAGGGTCGGCGCGTCGTGATCGGCTCCTGGGTGGTCGGCGATGAGCCGGCCGGGATCATTCTGCGCGAGAGTGCGGGGCCGATCTCCAACGACACCTCGCAGCTCGTCCCGCATTTCATCCAGCCATGAAGGGTGGCAGACGAATGAAAACCCCTATCGAACGAGGGGAGAACGGAGGAGGCGCTCGGGAATGCCGATCTACATGGGAGGGCGCGTCACGCGGATGATGCTCCGCGAGCAGCGAGATCGGCTCTATGTGTTCGCAGACAATCTTGAGCGGCGTGGCTTGCGCGGCCGGCCGGACGAAATGCGGGGTGAGCCGAACGCGGTCGGCATCCCGACGAGGCGATCTCCCAGTCAGCTCGTCGACGCTTTCTTCAGCGACGATGATCTCGACGCTTATTACACCGAGAGCCGGGCCGCGTTTCAACGCCTGGTTGGCCGCCTCCGCAAGGGTGGCATCGTGGTTGTGCCCGTCGATGGACTTGGGACCGGAGCGGACCGCCTCAAGGAGAAGGCGCCCGTGATCTGGCAACAGCTGCAAAACGACCTCGCCCGATTGCATGCGGTTGCCGCCGAGCTCGCTTCGTCTGCTCCGTTGGCCCGGGCCGGCGAAAGCGAACCGGTTGGACCCTAGTGGTCGAAATCTGACGCTAGATAACCCACCCGTGAAGTTCGCAACGGGTGGACAGCAGAAGTTGGGACGACGCCCAGAAGTGGACCTTCGGCTTTGCGCCCATATTGGTCATCCAAGGAGCCGCGGACGTTCCTCCATAGCGGACATCCACCGTTACGGCCGCGGTGGCCCATTCGCATAAGGGCGGCTTACGAAGCCGCTACCTCGCAACCGCGGCTATAGAGGTGCTCCCAGAGTTCGTCAGCTGCGTGGTTGCGGCACTCAGGGGATCGGAACAGCCTGATCTCGATGGGCACGTCGAACCGCTCGGACCCAGCACGTACCAGCCGACCACGTGCCTGATCATCCGCTGCCACTGTCTGCGGTAGCCAGGCGATGCCATGCCCCTCTCGCGCCATCGTCGTCAGCGTCGCAGCGAGATGCGAGGTGAAGCTCGTGACGGTGTGGGTCGACTCCCTGCTTTTGCAGGCGGCCAAGATGCGGCCGAGGCCAGAAGCCTGACTGTAGGCGAGGTAGGGAACCGGCTCAGTCGAGGAGCCCGGCAGTGACCACGTCCCGCGGCCGTCCGCGCCAGGCGCGCACAGCGGAACGAGCACATCATCACCGACCTGAACGCTCTGGAAGCGGTCGGGCTCGAACTTCGCCGGCGCGTCCGGATGAAAATGGCAGAGCAGGAAGTGCACCTCACCAGAGAGCATTATCTGCTCGCACGCTTCCATGCTGTCCGAGATGAGGTTGAGCGTCCCTAGAACTGTGGACCCCATCAGCGGGCGTATCCAGCTCGGAAAGAACGTGAACGACAGGGCATGGGTCGCCGCGATTGAAAGCGTCGCCGTATCCCGATCACCAACTGCCTGCGTGCCACGCCGGGCGCGCTCCAAGCTACGCACCAGCTCCTGCGCCGCCGGCTCGAAATGAGCGCCGGCCGGCGTCAGCGCGGCGCCGTACGCCCCACGCACGAACAGCGCCGTGCCGATCCAATCCTCAAGCGCCCGGATGCGGCGGCCGAAGGCCGGCTGCGACACATTCCGAGCGTCGGCGGCCCGCGAGAAGGTCTTCTGTTCCGCGAGGGCCAGGAAGTCCTTGAGCCAGTCCAGATCCATGTCGGTGCCGTTTGCGCATAGGGCGTACCGAACATGGCATTGGCCACGCGACGGTGTCCAGGCGTATAGCCGCCCTGCAAACTCCCGCAAGAGGAGAAACTGGTCTCGCTGTTCAAGCAGCGACCAATGGGAGGGATTAAGCCGTGAAAACATGGCTCAGCAGGCTATACATCCAGGTCTTCATCGCCATCATCCTGGGCGCTCTCGTCGGGTACTTCCTGCCAGGTGTCGGCATTACGCTGCAGCCGCTCGCCGACGGCTTCATCAAGCTCATCAAGATGCTGCTCGCGCCGGTGATCTTCGGCACCATCGTGATTGGCGTGGCCAAGATGGGCAATCTGAAGGAGGTCGGCCGCATCGGTGTGCGGGCGCTCCTCTATTTCGAGATCGTCTCGACCCTCGCGCTCGTCATCGGCCTTGTGGTCGTCAACGTCATGCAGCCCGGCGCCGGCATGAACATCGACGCCACGCACATCAACGGCAGCGCCATCGCTGGCTATGCCAAGGCGGCCGAGGCGCAACCCGGCTTCGTCGGCTTCCTGATGGACATCATCCCCACGACGATGGTGGATGCGTTCGCCAAGGGCGCCATGCTGCAGATCATCCTGATCTCGGTGCTGCTGGGCGTCGCTCTCGTGCAGGCCGGTGAGTACGGCAAGCCGGTGGTCGTCGTCATCGACAGCCTGCTCGACGCACTGTTTCGCATCGTCGCGATGGTCATGCGCCTCGCCCCGATCGGTGCCGGTGCAGGTGTCGCTTTCACCATCAGCAAGTACGGATTTAGCACGGTCTGGTCGCTCGCCTACCTGATGCTCGGCGTCTACATCACCTCGATCCTCTTCGTGGTGGTCGTGCTCGGCACCGTCTGCACCTGGACCGGCTTCTCGCTGACCAAGGTCCTCGGCTACTTCAAGGACGAGATCCTCATCACCTTCGGGACGTGCTCCACCGAAGCCGTCATGCCGCGCATGATGGTCAAGCTGGAGCGGCTCGGCTGTGAGAAGTCCGTGGTCGGGCTGGTCCTGCCGACCGGCTACACCTTCAACGCGGACGGCACCTGCATCTACCTGACGATGGCGGCCATCTTCGTCGCCCAGGCCACCAACACTCCGCTCGGGATCGGCGATCAGCTGGTTGTCCTCGGTGTGCTGCTCCTGACTTCAAAGGGCTCGGCCGGGGTTGCCGGTGCGGGGTTCGTCACCCTGGCCGCGACGCTGTCCAGCATCCACACCGTCCCTGTCGCCGGTCTCGTGCTGCTGCTCGGCGTCGATCGCTTCATGAATGAAGCCCGCGCGGTGACGAACCTGATCGGCAACGCCGTCGCCACCATCGCCATCGCGAAGTGGGAAGGCGCCTTCGACGCCACGAAGGCACAGGACGCCTATCGCAACCGAGCAGCCGTCGCGGCGGAAGAGATCACGCCCGAGCCTGGGAGCAGTCACGCCCTGCCTCGTCCCACGGTGGTCACACCGTAGGCCACGGCTCCCCGGCGGACGCCGGAGAGCCAATCCTTTCACACCGTCTCACCCCGCTCAACACCAGGAGTGCACCCATGCGCATCGTCGACGTTTGCGAGATCACCAAGCCGATCTCATCGCCCATCCGCAACGCCTACATCGACTTCACCAAGATGACCACGAGCCTCGTGGCTGTCGTCACAGATGTGGAGCGGGACGGCCGCCGGGTCGTCGGCTACGGCTTCAACTCCAACGGCCGTTACGGCCAGGGCGGCCTGATCCGCGAGCGGTTCCGCGACCGGATCCTGGAGGCCGATCCGAAGAGCGTCCTCAACGACGCTGGCGACAACCTCAACCCGCACAAGCTGTGGGCCGCGATGATGACCAACGAAAAGCCCGGCGGCCACGGCGAGCGCTCTGTGGCGGTGGGCACCCTCGACATGGCGATCTGGGACGCCACCGCGAAGATCGCCGGCAAGCCGCTGTTCCGCCTGCTCGCCGAGCAGAAGGGTGTCGAGGCGAACCCGCGGGTCTTCGTCTACGCGGCCGGCGGCTACTACTACCCGGGCAAGGATTACAGCGCCCTGCGTGCCGAGATGCGCGGCTACCTCGACCGCGGCTACAACGTCGTGAAGATGAAGATCGGGGGCGCCCCGATCGAGGAGGATCAGCGCCGCATCGAGGAAGTGCTGAAGGAGATCGGCTCCCAGGCGCAGCTCGCGGTGGACGTGAACGGCCGCTTCGACCTGGAGACCGGCATCGCCTACGCCAAGATGCTGCGGGAGTACCCGCTGTTCTGGTACGAGGAGGTCGGCGACCCGCTCGACTACGCGCTTCAGGCGGCGCTGTCCGAGTTCTATCCGGGTCCGATGGCCACCGGCGAGAACCTGTTCTCGCATCAGGATGCCCGCAACCTCCTGCGCTACGGCGGCATGCGCCCCGACCGCGACTACCTGCAATTCGACTGCGCCCTGTCGTACGGGCTGGTGGAGTACCTGCGGACACTGGACGTGCTGCACCAGTTTGGCTGGTCACCGTCCCGCTGCATCCCGCACGGCGGGCACCAGATGTCACTCAACATCGCAGCCGGCCTCGGGCTCGGCGGCAATGAGAGCTACCCGGACCTGTTCCAGCCCTACGGCGGCTTCCCGGACGGGGTGCGGGTCGAGGACGGCCACATTGTCATGCCGGAACTGCCGGGCATCGGCTTCGAAGGCAAGTCCGACCTAATCAAAGTCATGCGCGAACTCGCGGAGTAAGCTCTACCGATGGCCGTGCGGGGCCGCTTACGTCCTGCACGGCCACGTATCTGGGCATTCAGCATCCGGCTGCGGACGATAGCTGCCCCGTTCAACCAGGGGTGCCGGAAGCGAAGGTCACAGATCCTCGTCAAGGCGCTCAGGCACTTGGGTGTGAGGAAGTTTGCACGATGCGTCCGGTCAGCGCTGCGGAGCGAGCAGTTCTCTCAGTTTTGACCGATGAATTCGTGAGCGCTAGCGTCATCAAGATCAGGTCTGGGCTTCCACGCGCTCAGTGCAATGCGGAAGTTCTCGATGCCTGCATGGGACTGGTGCAGCTTGGCTTGGCCGAGCGGATCGGGTCCGGATCGCGGTCTACCCTCCGCTGGCGACAAGCACACAAGGGTATCTCGCCCCCAGACCCCGAGCAGGAATGCCACGCACGCAGAATACCCGAGGCACCATGGCCGTCGAGCGCCAGCTGACGACCAATCTGCTGGTAAGCAGACCTCCGGAAGGCCCGAGAAGGGTGGCAACCGGACTTTGGCCTTTCATCCCGAAGCGGACGAAAGGAAGCGCTGTCCAATAGGGCTTGCATGATGGAACGCCGCAGCTGGAACTTGGCCGTCTAGAGGGGGACCTTACCTCGGTACGCCATCCTGGCCCGTAGGGTGCATCCAATCGGCTTTGCCGAAATGCGGTCGTGGCGATACGACAACAAGAAGGGCCAGTCTGAATGCTGGCCCTACATCCCTTGAGGGATCGCATCGCAAATGGCTTACTCAGCCACTAATCGCGCAGCGGCTCGGGCTTTTGCCCGTCCGGCAGGATCTCTTTGATATGCTCCCGGACCATCTCAGCCGAGAACGGCTTGCCGAGGAAGCGTGCCCCCTCTGGCAAGTCGCCGGAGCAAGGGCGAGCCTGCCCGGATGCGACGACGATCGCGATGTGCGGCCACAGGCCAGCCGTTTCCCGGGCGACGGCAAAGCCGTTGCGAGACCCAGGCATCTGCACATCGGTAAACAGCAGAACGATCAGGGCGTGCTTATCAGCCAGCAGAGCCATGGCCGCGTTGCCGTCTGCGGCTTCGAAGGTGTGGAACCCCGCCCCCTCTAGGATGTCCATCGCGGTCATACGGATCAGCGCATCATCGTCTACGACGAGGGCGTAAGGGGCGTGCGATACTAGCGATTGGCTCATCTTTTGAAGGTACCTCACGCTTGAAAAAAGTTCGGGCACCGCGTTCTCGCAGGGCGTAGAAGCTCGTATCGCCCAACCACTGGGCAGCGCCGACGATGTCAGGTCGGCGCTAGGCATCGTCGCAGCCAGCGCGTCGCCTCCTCTAGGTTCAAGAAGGTTGGAGCCCGTTTCCCTTGCAGCCGGCCGAACCCGACCTCAAGAAACCAGCTTCCGAGATCATCGTGCTCGGGCTCGTCGAGGCGGACCAAAACTGCAACGAGCAGGCCGTTCGCGATCACCAGCATGCCGTCCCAATCTGGGCTGTCGGTGTCGACCGCAATCGGCTGCAGCACGACCAGCGTCTCGACGTTGCCCTGCTCGGACATCGGCTAGCCCTCCTGGGCGCGGCCGGGCCAACTCAGGTCGCGGCGCTCGCTCCAGCGGGTGTTGCGCAGATGCAGATAATTCGGCGCGAAGCCACAGAAGGCCTTCAGGCGCTCGACATCGAGGATGGTGAGCATCCGGTGTTTGAGGTGGATCAGGCCGACTGCGCGCAGTTCCCGCAGCGTCCGGTTCACGTGCACGTCGGATAGGCCCATCGTCTCGGCGATCTCGGTCTGCGTCAGCGGGAACGCGTAGCTGTTGTCGGTGACACGCCCGACCGCCTCCAGGCGCATGAGTAGCTCGCACAGAAGGTGGGCGATGCGCTGGCCTGGAGCGCGCCCTCCCATGTTTACCAGCCATTCCCGCAGGACGGCGCCATCGACCAGGGAGCACCACCAGAAGGCACGAGCGATGCTGGTGTGATGCGCTGTGATCTCGTCGATGGCCCGACGGGGGATGTCCACGACCTTACACGCAGAGATCGTACCGATGCTGTGGTCCATCTCGTCGAGGATGAACACGTTCAGGTCGCAGAAATCGCCCGGCACCAGGAGGGCCATGATCTGGCGCTGGCCGTCCGGGAGCACCTTGTAGCGGCAGGCGAAGCCGTCGAGGATCAGCAGGACGTTGTCGGGTTTGTCGCCTTCTCGGATCAGATCCTGGCGCGCGTCGACCTGCCGCACCTTGAGCGTCAGCCCGTTCAGGGCCCAACGGGCCTGGTCGGACAGCGGTTCGAAGCTCTCAAGCTTCCGCGTCAGCGCTTGCTGCATCGGACGGCCCCGGAGAGCGAGAGAACGAGGTAATCGTTCGAACGGTGCCCCTCAGAGGAACGCTGGACCGAGCCTCGCCGATCCACCGATGGCACCGCGAGCACGACGTCGGATGCCCGCGCCCTGTCCTGTGATTGATGATCCGCCCGGTAAAAGACCCCGCCACCCATTCCGGGCGACGGGGTTTGAGTGTGCTCGGGTCGGAAGAAGCCGTGCAGGCGATGAAGGGGCAAGGAGGCTCGCGCAACTCGCTGCGCTCGCGACATCACAGCTACAGCGTGCTACCCATGGCAGTGACCGGAGATGCCCACCCGATCAAAAAGCGGGTTTCGCTGAGTTTTACCGACAATAGTTGGATGATCCCCATCGGAACGGCGATTAATTTTCCGTAAAAGGTTCGCGCAATGATCTTTTGATCGCGGGACAAAGCGCAGTTTCCGTAGCCTGGCGATAGCTTGACACTCCGTCATGCGCGACCAAGGCGCGGGAACTGGCAATGACAGCAGGACCTCTGTGGGATCGTCTCTCTCTGGTGCTGTCCCCCGGCCCGAATGGCTACGGTTCACCTCGGCGCCGGTTAACTCCACAGCACCGCCTGTTCGATACCAGCACGATCGAGGCGGTACGGCGCGGCCTGTGGTCGGTCGAGACCCTGAGCCGGTGCATCGTTGAGGCGAGCGCGGATTGCATCGAGGTGCTCGACCCACAAGGTAATCTCCAGTTCGCCAACCCGACCGCTCTGCAGCAGCTGCGCAGCAGCGATACCGCCGAGAACGAGGGCGAGCCCTGGGCCCTATCCTGGCCGGATGAGGTGCGGGCGGCCGTTCTCGAAGAGCTCAAAGTCGTGCGGGAGACCGGCGTCGCTCGCTTCAGCCATTGGCGCCCGGGCCTCTCCGGAGAAGCTCGCTACTGGGACGTGACGCTCTCGCGCATGTTGGACGATGACGGGGATCCCATCGGCCTGCTCGCGGTCTCGCGAGACATCACTGCTCTGGCTCAGGCGGAAACTGACCGCGACCTGTGCAACCGTGAGCTGAGCCACCGGCTGAAGAATGTCTTCGCCTTAGTCAACGGCCTCGTCACCCTGTCGGCACGCACCATCCCGGTAGTTCAGCCGTATGCACGGACGCTCCGGGATCGTTTCACCAGCCTTGGTCGGGCGCTGGAGTACCTGCACGTGTCGCCCCAGGATGAGGCAGCGCCGCGCCCCGCGCAGACCCTGCAGGCACTACTGCGTACCTTACTCATGCCTTACGACGGCGTCGGCAGTGCGCATCGCCGTATCCGGTTGTTCGATGGGGCGGTTGTGCCGATCCGCGACACGGCGGTGACGAGCCTCGCGCTGATCATCCACGAACTAGCGACGAACGCGGTCAAGTACGGCGCCCTGTCCGATGATACAGGCACCGTCAGTCTGAGCTGTCGCCGCTACGACAAGAGCATCAGTCTGATCTGGTGCGAGCGGGGCGGGCCGCCGATCGAACGACCGCCGGAACATGCCGGGTTCGGCTCGACCCTGGTCCAACGCAGCCTCAGCGGCCAGCTCGGCGGCAAGATCACCTACCACTGGGAACCCGAAGGCCTGCGCGTGCTGATATCGATGCCGACCGACCTGCTGTTGCAGGAGGCGACCTGACGCGCGCTGGGAGACCTCGGGAGGCTGAGCACTGATCCCGTCCTCTTGGACGATCACCAGGGTGCGCTCATCAAGGGTACACAGGAGCCCGTGCGGCCGGGGGCTGCCGACGAGTGGATGGTCTTCCGATCGTACGCGGTTAGGTCAAGCCGCAGAACCACGTCGCTTCGCTGATGCAAACGGCTTCTCGCCGCGTTCGGTCAGGATTGGTCAGAGAACTGGATCGGACTGCCCGCAAGCGGATCTTCTGAAGTTCGGAGAAGGGTCGCAAGCAGACCCTCGCCACGGCTACCAAGCGTCAGGTTTTGGCCACTAGGTGCAAGCTGTTCACTCGTGCATGGGACGGGCCGAATGGATCCAATAGGCGGGGCCATGGACACCCCAACGTGGGCGCACCTCGATAAGCTGCGCCTCGGTAAGTGGGGCGAGTATTTCGCAAAAATGGCCTTCGTACGAGTGGGCCTGGACGTCTACTCACCAGAGGTCGATGACCGGGCGATTGACGCGCTTGTTAGGATACCGAGCGCACCGGAAGCCCCTCCACGGTTCCTCGAAATCCAGGTGAAGACTGTCCGTGCGGCAAAGCCCGGTTACGTCTACATGGCGAAGCGGCACTTCCCAATTCGAACAGGCACCTTCCTCGCTCTCGTCTGCCTCGCGGAGGGATCAGAGGCCGACCTCTACCTCATACCCTCTCTCGCGTGGCGCGACCCGGCTCCGCCGTTCAGTAGCCGTGACTACGAAGGCAAGAAATCCGAGCCGGAGCACGGTCTCTCGATCAGCGCCGCCATCCTTCCGAAGCTGCGACCGTACCTGTTCCAAATCATCCTTCCGGATCTGCTCTCGGGGACTTGGCCAGACGCCTAGGCAGCATCCGTGCGAAAGGCTCAGCCAACCAGCCGCATAGTGAAGCGTGCGCCATCGCCGTCCACTGGGAAGACGCCCCGGAGTTCGGCTTCCTCGCCTGGGATTTGGGAGCAGACGATGTGCGTCCAGCCGCCCTTCCGGTACCGATCGAAATCCGAGGGCACACCGATCGCAAACAGGGAGGGCTCCACAAGCATCGAACGCATGGCGGATCCATCCGCCCCTGTCCGCGTGCTGTACTCCGCCTCACGAAATGCGACCGCGCTGCATTTCAGGGTGGTAGAGGGGGTGTCCTCACGACCAACGAACCGCCCTTCCAGGCGGATGGTGTTTTCGTCCTGCGGGCTCATCGGCCCTCCGGTGCTGAGTACGAGCGCGAGCCGGATCTGACCGCGCTTGATGCTCAACGCACTGCGAGCCCTTTCAACTACCCGGAGCATCTCCGAGAGGGCCAGCGCAGGAGCGGATCACCGTCAGCTCCCAAACTTGATGACGAACCGCGCCCTGTCGCTACCCAGCGGCATGACGCTGCGAAGTTCCCCCCTCGCCGTTCGGCAGCAGGCTAGAGACGATATGGGTCCAGTCGCCCATCGCGGGGTTGAAGCCGGTAGGCAGGCCAGAGACCATGAGCGACGGCTGCTCGACCACCGACCGCATGACCGAGCCGTCCGCACCCTTCGTCTCCTTGAACGCCGCATCCCGGTACGTGACCAAATTGCACCGCAGGGTCAGAGGTTCTGGTTCATCGGCTGCGCTGCCGTAACGGCCCTCCAAACGGATTGTGTTGCTGTCCTGCTGGCTCATAGGCGTTCCACATATGCGCATGTGCGCCGGCCAGGACAGGGGGCGCTCAGTGGTCAACGCGTGAGCATGCCGATCGCCGGGGGTTTTGCACCGGGGGTCAAATTCCGCCGATCGCCCTTCGATTTCGACTGCCAAAACTCAATACCACCTTTACACTCCACTCATCACCTCAAGGCAGGGCAGCAGCCATGCTGGCAGTAGTAGCCTACACGCGCGTCTCTACTGACCGGCAAGGGCGCAGCGGTCTCGGCTTGTCCATACAGACAGACACCATCGAGCGGTTCGCTGCCGCCGAAGGCTACGAGATCGTCCAGAGTTTCACGGAGATCGAGACAAGCAAAGGAGCCGACGCCCTCGACCGCCGCCCGCAGCTTGCGGCTGCACTCGCCAGGGCCCGCAAGCTCAAATGCCCAGTGCTGGTTTCCCGCCTGGACCGCTTGTCGCGTGACGTGGCCTTCATCGCAGGCCTGATGACCCACCGCGTGCCCTTCATCGTCACCGAGCTGGGTGCCGATTGCGATCCATTCCTGTTGCACCTCTATGCCACCCTTGCTCAGAAGGAGCGCGCTCTGATCGCCGCGCGCACTCGGGATGCGCTCCAGCGGAAGAAGGCGGCCGGCGCGGTCCTGGGCAATAGGACGAACCTCGGCGAGGCCCAAAAGCTCGGGGCGTCCGTCAACGCCCAGATCGCGGACACCTTCGCGCTCAACATCCTGCCAGTCATCACCAGCATACAGGCCGGCGGGGTCACGAGCCTGCGTGGGATCGCGGCGGCACTGACAGCCCGTGGTGTCCGGACAGCTCGCGGTGGGGAGTGGGCCTCGGGCCAGGTAGCGGCCATCCTCAAGCGCAAAACTGCGACAACCACCGCCATCCCGGCCCCTGTCGCCACACCCGACGTCCGGAAGCCCATACATCGGGCCTCTATCTGATGTCCTTCGACTTCGCCCGCTACGTCTTCAACCTGAACAGCTCGTTCGACGCTGGCGGCGCGCAGGCGCTGCGCCAGTTCCTGAGCCATCACCTCACGGTAAAACGGTGGGTGATGGCGAGCGATTACAACACCGGCACAGACGGCACTGATCACGACGTCTACGCCTTTGCCGTCTACCCCATCTCCATCGACGGTATCGAGGCGGTGCGCAGAGCACTGCGGGACTGCTTCCCGCGCGACTTCAAGCACACGGCGCGCATCACGTGGGAGCAGAAGCACTTCCTGGCCACAAACACATGCTTCGTTTTCGTGTTCTTGGTCTCGAAATCCGACAACTTTCTGCGCTCTGGGGATCGCACGAAGGATCTAGCCGCGTTCCGCGAGGCGCTGGCCCAAACCGTCGCGCAGCTTACCGCGAATGGGACTGGCGAGGACAACCTCCGGCACCTGCGCATGCTCCAAAACGAGGCCAGCAAAAAGGATTTTAGCCTGGCGCTGATGGAGCGCGTTCTGCTCCTCTCGCTGTTCAATGCCTTCGTGACAGCGAAGCTTACGGCGAACATACCGGTCGAATTGGTTTGGTGGGCCACGGACAATGAAGGAGAAACACGTTACTGCAACGACGTCTTTGGCACGATGACGTACATCAACTATCACTCTATCTGGGTGAAGACGTTTGGTCGGAAGCTGATACCATATGTTGGCCGGACGGATATCAGGCGCATGGACCGCGGCCTGTCCGACCTGGTCGATGACCTCATCCGCATACCAGACTTCTTCGCTGCGGTGCTGGCGCGCTGGCGGATAGACCAAAACAGAGTGCTGCCACCGCTAGGATCAAAGCGACCTGCAATCCGGCGGTACTTCGACATCATGCGCTATTGGCTAAACGAGAACGAGAACCTGTTGCTGGCCATTTGCAGTCCCCAGCATGTTGGCGATCTTCAGACGGGTCGCATCATCACCGCCAAGTCCCCCAGACGCCTAGAACGCTACAGGAAACGCGTCGCCCCTAATACCGAACCGCAGAGGAATTGACGTTGGCAGAGGGACCACAGCCGGACGAAGAGACCAAGCACCGCCGGCATGAGCGCATCGTCGGTACCATCACGCTGATCGCCACGCTGTGCGCGGCGGGGTTCGCTGGAGGTGCATACGTCCAGGCACGCCGGCAGGCCGACATCGCCCAGGCCGCGTTGGTCGAGAGCGATCACCCGTTCCTGGAGTTCACCGCGACGAGCAACCCCGATGTCTCCCGTGGGGGCAAACGTTACAGCTCGGTCAATCTAACGATCCAGAACCAGGGCACCAGAGCTGCGGTGATACATCTGGCAGAGTTCGCGATCGTGGAAGAGGACACGGTGGCTGCCGCGCTGGACGCGATCTCGAAAGCAGGCCTAGTCATCCTCGGCCAGAACTGCACGAGACAGATCAGTCGCAAGGTACTCCAGCCGACCACTAGCTTCAGCTTCGAGTGCGTGTCCGTCATCCCGAAGAGAGGCCCGAAGGACCTGCACCTCCAGCACCTCGTTGGATCGGTGGCTTATGGCGGCGCACTCGGTGCTCGCTGGAGGCAGACCTTCAACATGCTTGAGATGACCGGCGGCGAGTGGGTCAGCTTCGGCTATACCGCCGACCTAGAGACCCGAACGGACGGTAGAGGTCACGAGGTCCCTACCGAAAGATACCACTAGAGAACGGAGGCTTATTTCCAGGCCCTTTGTTGTGTAAGGCTCTGACGGATCTGTCGAGGAAAGAGCCAATGCCTGCCGCTCAGCAAAAAAGGTCCGTTCCGAAACCTTCGCGCCGGGTGCTGGCTGGAAAGTCCGTGTCTGCGACCATGCGGCGTGTGCATCGGCCGCCCGAGACCACGGTTGCAGCCCAGGACGACAAAGCGTTGCACGAAGAGCAGCACACCTCGCGCGTCGAGATGCTGATGCTGAAGGGGGTTACCCGACCGGACATCATTGGCGCTATGCTCGATCTCGGCACACGCACCGTCCAACGATATCAGGATCGTGTGCATGCACGGTGGGAGATCACAGGCGGTGGCAGGACTATCGCTCGGTTCCGCGGCGAGGCTCTGGCCCGCTTGGACCTCATCGAGCAAGAGACGTGGTCGCAGCACGCGGCGCTAGGCAGCAAGCTGGATCCGTCCCCCAAAGACGAGGCGAAATTTCTTAAGCTCCTGCTCGACATCCAGGGTCAGCGGGCGGCGCTCCTAGCACTACTTTGGCAGATTGACTTCAGGGTGGCAGATTGAGAACGGCGTCACAGTGCGGGCATCGCCGCGGTGGTGGCTGACTGAGGTGATCCAGGATGGCTTGGCGGATCGCCGGCATCGATGGCTGGGGCGGCGGGCAGGCGATTCTTTTTTTTCCGCCCCGCCGCTGCGAGGCGCCGGGATTGCAGGAAGGCATAGGCCATCATGGTCATCAGCGCGTGCCGATGCAGCCCGGTCCAGGATCGGCCCTCGAAGTGGTCGAGGCCGAGTTCCTCTTTCATCTGCTGGTGCGCCTGCTCGCAGATCCAGCGCGCCTTGATCGTTGCGGCCAGCTGCTTGAGCGTTGCCTCGGCCGGCAGGTTCGAGAGGTAGTATTTACGCTCGCCCGAGCCTCGCTCCTCGCGCACCAGCCAGACCTCGTCGCCGGGCAGATGCTGATTGCCCATCGCGCCGATCCGCTGGGTCGGGCCATCGGCCATCCGGACGCGCAGCGCACAGAAGCGAGCCCGCAGCCGGCCTTTGGTGCCGCGCCGCCAGGTCACCAATCGGCCGCTCATGTCTGCCAGGATCGTCTCCGCCGCGATCGAGACCTGATCCGGCACATGACGCTTGCGC
>NZ_JAKSYK010000146.1:0-34708 GCF_022829425.1 Methylobacterium sp. J-072
CATCGGACAAAAACAGACCATCGCCCGGCAAACCCGCCGGCCAATCGCCGATCCTGTCAGAAGATGCGTCAGCGCCCGGGCCACTTCCGCGGCCGGCGCCGATGAACAGGGGTATAAACAGGCCCCACAGAGCCGTCAACACCGGGGGGAAGATTTTTGAAGGTTGGTCCCGGCCAACCCCCCTCCCCTCTCGGTTCGGCATCCGGAATTCCCTCCGGGATCGGAGCCCGGTAGAGAGGTGGGGCGCCTCAATCTCGACATGCTGCCCCCCGAGAGGAACAGGCCGTGCGTGAGCGGTGCGCGCGTGCCCGGCCGCCGATCCTCTAATCACCAGCGAGAGCGCCGTGCGCCGTCGTCTTTCCGGGACCTGCGAGTGAAGCGCGAGCGACTCAAGATCGGCGACGTGGCCGCCCTCGCCCCCGGCGTCGGGCGCGGGGTCCAGGCGCCCCTCGATCTGCTCGGCGCGGACGCGACCCAGATCGATCGCCGCGCGGTCAATCTGCGTTGGCTCTGTGCCAGCACCCTCACGGGTCTGACCGGCGCCGGCCTGATCGCGGCAGCGCTCCACGTCTCCCTGCAAGGTGACGTCTCCTTCGCGGCGATCCCCGAGAAGGCCACGATCATGCCCCGGCCGCAGCCGAGCGAGAGCGGCGCCAACCTCGCCCGCAAGGGCGACCGGCTGGTGCGCAACCTGATGATCGCCTCGGCCAAGCAGAGCTTTCGCGCGCCGGTGACCGTCCGCCTGGGGGATCGCGAGATCATCAAGGCCAAGGCCTTCGTGCGGATCACCACCCCCCTGTCCATGACGACGGGCGTTTATGCCGGCGAGCTGCCGCGGTTCGATCCGATGAAGTTCGTCTCCGACGAGCCTCTGGAGCGCGCGCCCGACGCCGCCGCCGACGCGCCCGGGGCCGAGGTCACGGTGGTCAAGCGCGACCTCGCGGATGCCGCCGTCGATGCCAATGCCCCTGCGCTCACCGACGACGACGTCACCGCCCAGGTGGAAGAGGAGCGCCGGATCGCCGCCGAGGCCGGGCGCCGGGCCGCCATCCCGATCGCGCCCCAGATCCTGCTGTCGCGCACGCTGCAGCAGGGCGCGGGCGGCGATGCGGAGAGCTCGGCCGCCAAGGACGCCAACCCGTTCAAATCGATCGAGGTGCTGGTCGTCCCCGAGAACGTCACCAAGGTTCCCAAAGTCGAGCTGAAGCCGAACGAGGCGCCGCTCGTGGAGGAGCGCGACATTGCGCTCAAGCGGGGCGAGACCCTGGAGGGCATCCTGAAGGCCACCGGCCTGGCCGGGGACGAGCAGATCCGCGGCATCGTCGCGGCGCTCGGCGGCAAGACCCGCACCGCGGCCCTGCCGGAAGGCCAGCAGATGCGGGTGCAGATCGCCCCCGGACCGCGCCCCGGCGATCCGCGGCAGGTCACCCGCGTGGTGCTGTACGGCGAGAACGGCATCGAGGGCATTGCCGCCCTCAACGACCGGAGCGCCTTCGTCTCCGTGGCGCCGCCGACCGAGGAGGCCCCCTCCTCCAAGCCGCAGCCCCAGGCGGATGCCGGCGAGGATGACGAGGAGGATTCGGGCTCCGGGCCGCGCCTGTACCAGAGCCTCTACGAGACGGCCGCCCGCCACGACCTGCCGCGGGCCACCGTCGAGGACATCGTCCGGGTGTTCAGCTACGACCTCGACTTCCAGCGCCGGATCGCCAGCGGCGACGGGCTCGACGTGTTCTACACCTACGACGACGAAGCCGGCGCCGACCGGCCGGACCTGCTCTATGCCGCCCTGACGCTGGGGGGCGAGACTCGCAAGGTCTACCGCTTCCAGTCGCCGGATGACGGCACGATCGACTATCTCGACGAGCAGGGACGGTCCCTGAAGAAGTTCCTGCTGCGCAAGCCGATTCCGGACGGGATCATGCGCTCCGGCTTCGGCTATCGGATGCACCCGGTGCTGGGCTACGCCAAGCTGCATACCGGCGTCGATTGGGCGAACCCGATCGGTACCCCGATCGCGGCGGCGGGCAACGGCGTGGTGATCCGGGCCGAGATGACCTCGGGCTACGGCAACCGGGTCGAGATCCAGCACGTCAACGGCTACGTCACGACCTACAACCACATGTCGCGGTTCGGCCGTGGGGTGAAGGAGGGAGTCCGGGTCCGGCAGGGGCAGATCATCGGCTATCTGGGCTCCACCGGCCTCTCCACCGGCCCGCACCTGCACTACGAGGTGATCATCAACGGCCACTTCGTCGACCCGATGAAGATCCGCGTGCCCCGCGGCCGCGAGCTCGACGGCCGGCTGCTCGCAGAGTTCAAGCGCCAGCGCGAGCAGGTCGACGCGACCATGCAGAAATCGAAGAGCGCGACGGCGCTGGCGCAACGGGATGCCGCGGTGCGCTGAGCGGTTGCCGACGCCATTGCGAGCGTAGCGATCGAGGGTCGCGCGCAAAGTCTCAGCGCGGTGTTTCCCCGGGTTGCTTCGCTGCGCTCGCAATGACGGCGGGAATTGCCGCCATCGGCTCAGGCGAAGCCGAGGCGGGCGCGGATCTGTTCGGGCGTCACCCCCGCCTGCCTGAGATCGGCGAGGCTTTGCGAGCCCCGGGACTTGGCGAGTTTGTCGCCGTCGGGATCCAGGATCAATGCGTGGTGGTGGTAGCGCGGCGTCGGCAGGCCGAGCAGGCGTTGCAGCAGGACGTGGAGATCGGTGCCCGCTTCGAGGTCCCGGCCCCGGACCACGTGGGTGATTTCTTGCTCCGCGTCGTCGTGGACCACGGACAGGTGATAGCTGGTCGGCACGTCGCGCCGGGCGATTACGGCGTCGCCCCAGCGGGCGGGGTCGGCGGTGACCCAGCGCGTGTCGGCTCCGTCGAAGGCTTCATAGCCGAGGGCGTTGCCGGCGCAGCGCAGGGCGGCCGCCCCATCAAGGCGCCAGGTATGCGGCTCGCCCCGGACCAGGCGTTCGGCCCGGATCGCCGGTTCGAGCAAGCGGCAGGTGCCGGGATAGAGCGGCACGCCGTCCGGATCGAGTGGGTTGTCGGCGCTGGCGGCGGCCTGCGCCCGGATCTGCCCGCGGGAGCAGAAGCAGGGATAGGCGAGACCCCGGTCGATCAGACGCTGGAGCGTCGCCCGGTAGGAGTCCATGTGGCGGGACTGGTGCCGCACCGGCTCCGGGTAGGTGAGGCCGAGCCAGGCGAGGTCGGCGACGATTGCCTCGACCAAGTCCGGCTTCGAGCGGACCGGATCGATATCCTCGATGCGCAGGCGGCAGAGGCCGCCCATCTGCTCCGCCAGTTCGGCGTTGAGCAGGGCCGAATAGGCGTGGCCGAGATGGAGCCATCCGTTCGGGCTCGGCGCGAAGCGGAGGATCGCCGCGTCCGGTCTCACCCGTCGCGGTGGCGCAGGCAGCGCGGCTCGGCGGTCTGGCAGGCGATGCCGGGCAGCGAGCAGGCCGGGCCTTCGGCCAGGCGCTGGCAGACGCGGCAGCCGTCGGTCCATTCGAGGCAGGCCGGGTCGTCGGCGACCGAGCGTGCCGGGACGGCATGCCGGGCGGGCAGGAGCTCGCCGAGCAGCACCGTCGCGACCACGAGGATCGCAATGCCCCAGGCAGCGAGGGCGCCGCTCGAGGAGCGCGGTGCGGGCGGCTGAGTGGCGGCTGTCGACATGGGCTTTCTGTTGGCGCGGCGAGCGGCCCGCTGTCAACGCGGGAGCGGCGGGGCTGGAGCATCGTCCCGACAGGGGGCCGCCGGCTTTCGGAGAAAGACGATGCGAATCAGAAAGCTAGAGCGCTCTCCGACGAAGTGGCTCCGGTTCGTCGCAAGAGAGCGCGTCAAAACAAGAGTTTAGAGGCGTGACCCGACCCAACGTGGTCGGGCACGGCTCTAGCGTGTCGTGCCGGTTCCGATATCCGGCACGACACGCTAGGCGGCCTGTGCGGTCCGGCGCTCCAGCAGGGCCGGAAGCAGCTTCAGATTGAGGGGCTTGGCCAGGAACCCGTCGAACCCGGCCGCGCGGGCGGCGATCTCGTCCTCGCGGCCGGCATTGGCGGTGAGCGCCACGAGGTGCAGTCGGGTCCCCTCCCCCGCCGCTTCCGCGGCGCGGATGCGGCGGGCGGTCTCGTGGCCGTCGAGGCGGGGCATGCGCACGTCGATCAGGGCGAGGTCGAACGGGCCATCCGAGGCCAACCGCTCCAGCGCCTCGACCCCGTCGACCGCCTGGACGACCTCGGCGCCGAGGCGCTCAAGGGCGCGGGTCGCGAGCAGCGCGTTGATCGGGTTGTCCTCGGCGAGCAGGATCCGCTGGCCGGTCCCGGTCCGCGCCGGGGCGGGAGCCGCGACGGTGCTGGATTCGACCGCGACCGGCGGGGCGAGCAGCCGCTCGAACAGCGAGCGGGCCCGGATCGGCTTGATCAGGTAGCCGTCGAAGCCGGCCGCGCCCGGCGCCCCGAAGCCGCGGCGGTCGAAGGGCGAGAGCAGGACGAGGCTGCAGCGCACCCCGCAGGCGCGGGCGGCGTCGGCGATCTGGCGGACCGCCGCGTCGCCCAGCGCCCGATCGGCCAGCACCGCGTCGAAGGCCGCGCCGGACAGGGCGTCGAGGCCGTCCTCCAGGGTGCCGACGATCACGGTGGCAGCGCCCGCCCGGGACAGGCTGCGGGCGAGGTAGGGGGCCTGGTAGGGCGAATCGGCCACGATCAGGCAGCGCCGGCCTTCGAGCCCCGGCAGCGGGGCGGGGTTGGCGCGCGCGCCCTCGGCCTCCGGCAGCGGCAGGACGACCCGGAAGGTCGAGCCGCGGCCGACGCGCGACTCCGCCTCGATCCGCCCGCCCATGCGGGTCACCAGCCGGCGGGTGATGGCGAGCCCCAGGCCGGTGCCCTCGTGGCTGCGGCTGGCACTGCCGTCGCCCTGCTCGAATTCCTCGAACAGGATCGGCAACCGGTCCTCCGGGATGCCGGGGCCGGTGTCAGAGACGGAGAGCACCGCCTCCCCGCCCCCGGCGTCAGTGCGGACGAAGCTGAGGCTCACCCCGACGCCGCCCCGCGCGGTGAACTTGATGGCGTTGCCGGCGAGGTTGATCAGGATCTGCCGCACCCGGTCGGCATCGCCGACGAGACCGTGCGGGAAGCTTTCCGTGACGTCGAGGGCGATCTCGATGCCCTTGTCCTGTGCCCGGGGGGCGAGCAGCTCCACCACGCTCTCGGCCAAAGCCGGCAGGTCGAAGGGTTCGGCCGCGAGGTCGAGGCGCCCGGCCTCGATCCGGGAGAAGTCGAGCACGCCGTCGATCAGCCCGAGCAGGGCCTGGCCGCTGGTGCGCACGGCCTCGACATAGGTCCGCTGCTCTAGGTCGAGGGGGGTGCCGAGCACCAGCTCGGCCATGCCGAGGATGCCGTTGAGCGGGGTGCGCATCTCGTGGCTGACGGTGGCGAGGAAGCGCGACTTCGCCACGCTGGCGGCCTCGGCGCGCTCCAGCGCGGCGTCGCGGCTGCGCAAAGCCTCGACCCGGGCGGTGACGTCGCGGCCGGCGCGCAGCCAGTGCATCGCGTCGCCATGGGCCACCGGCATCTCCACGAAGGCGAACCAGCGCACCTGGCCGTCCACCGAGCGGACCTGCGCCTCCATGCGGCGGACCCCGTCCTCGCCGACCTCGACCTCGCGCCGCTCCAGGATCTCGAGATCGATCTGCGCGCCGAGCAGGTCGATGGCCGGACGGCCGAGCAGCTGGGCGTAATCGTCGTTGGCGTAGGTGATCCGCCCGCGGGCGTCGCGCTGCACGATCACCTCGGTGGTGGCCGCGACCAGGGCGCGGTAGCGGTCCTCGCTCTCGCTGATCCGCCAGATCCGGTCGTGCAGCCGCTCGGCCTCGGCCTCGTCCGGGGCGGAGCGCCGGGCCCGCCAATGGCCGAGCGCGAGCGCCGCCGCGATCAGCAGGGCCAGCACCAGCGCGATATCCTTGACGACCATGGCTGCCTCCCCGGCTGCAGGCCGGCTCGGCGCAGGATCGCAGGCGAAGCTGAAGGCGGCGTTGGGAAAAGCGCTTAACCGGCGGTTGCGGTGGTCGCGGCCGTCGAATGCTAAACGTCGTCGCAGACCGATCCGAAATCCGGCTCGCGAGTTGCCTGCCAGGACAATCGGTCCGGACGGAGACAGTGACGATGCCGGGTGAGCATTACGACGTGATCATCGTCGGATCCGGCCCCGGCGGCGGGACGATGGCATGGCGCCTGGCCCAGACGGGCAAGCGCATCCTCCTGATCGAGCGCGGCGACTACCTCCTGCGCGAGCCGCGCAACTGGGACAGCCAGGCGGTGATCGTCGACGGCTACTACCAGACCAAGGAGACTTGGTACTCCTCAACCGGCAGCAGCTTCCAGCCGGGCCTGCACTACTATGTCGGCGGCAACTCGAAATTCTACGGCTCGATCCTGTTCCGCCTGCGCGAGAAGGATTTTTCGGATATTCGGCACGAGGACGGCATCGCTCCGGCCTGGCCCGTGGGCTACGACGAGTTCGAGCCGCATTACCAAGCCGCCGAGGAGCTGTTCCACGTCCACGGCCAGCGCGGCGAAGACCCGACCGAGCCCTGGTCGCGCAAGCCCTATGCCCATCCGCCGGTCTCGCACGAGCCGCGGATCCAGCAATTGTTCGACAACCTGAAGAGCGCCGGCCACCACCCGTTCCACCTGCCGGTGGGCGTGCGGCTTGTGGAGAAGGACGGGCGCGCCGTCTCCACCTCGCCCTGCATCAAGTGCGAATCCTTCGACGGCTTCCCCTGCCCGACCAACGGCAAATCCGACGCCCAGACCATGGTGGTCGATCCGGCTTTGCGCGACTGCCCGAACCTGACGCTCCTCACCCGCACTTATATCGAGCGCCTCGTCACCGACCCGAGCGGCCGCAGCGTGACCGGCGTGGTCGGCACCCGAGACGATGCGCCGTTCGAGGCCTCGGCCGACCTCGTGGTGGTGGCCTGCGGGGCGCTGTCCTCGGCGCTGCTGCTGCTGCGCTCCGCCAGCGAGCAGCACCCGGACGGTCTCGCCAACGGCTCCGGCCAGGTCGGGCGCAACTACATGCGCCACAACAACTCGACCGTGCTGGCGATCTCCAAGGTGCCGAACCCGACCCGCTTCCAGAAGACCCTCGGCCTCAACGACTTCTACTTCGGTGATCCGGACCGGAAGGACGCGTGGGACTTCCCGCTCGGCCATATCCAGATGGTCGGCAAGTCCGACGGCGCCCAGATCCACGGCGAGGGGCTGCCCGGCTTCCTGCAATGGTTCCCCAACAAGCCGTTCGACTGGATCGCCAAGCACTCCGTCGATTTCTGGCTGACCTCGGAGGACATCCCGCTCGCCCAGAACCGGGTCTACTATAAGGACGGCAAGGTCCATCTCGACCTCACCGAAACCAATGTCGAGGCGCACAAGCGCCTGCGCCGCAAGCTACAGGAGATCTGCAGCTTCACCGACATGCACCCGCACCTGTTCGACCGCTCGCTCTATCTCGGCAAGAACGTCCCGATCGGCGGCACCGCCCACCAAGCCGGCACCCTCCGGTTCGGGGACGATGCCACGACCTCCGTGCTCGACCGGAACTGCAAGGCGCACCAGCTCGACAATCTCTATGTCACGGATGCGAGCTTCTTTCCGTCGATCGGCGCCGTGAATCCGACCCTCACGATCATCGCCAACGCCCTGCGGGTCGCCGAGCACCTGGTCGACCGGATGGGCGCCAAGGACGAGATCGCGCCGCCACGCCTGTTCGACCACACCGAGCCGCGGGAGCCAGTTCCGGCGTAAGTGTGAAGCTCTGCTATACAGGGCGATCGACCTCGAACCGATCGCCCCGCCCTTGGCCATTGATCACATCGATCTCAGCCGGATCGACCTGAACCTGCTGGTCGCCCTGGATGCCCTGCTCGACGAGCGCAGCGTCACCCGGGCGGCGGCCCGGATCGGCGTCGGTCAGTCGGCGATGAGTTCGAGCCTGGCCCGGTTGCGCCGCCTGTTCGACGACGAGCTGCTCACCCGGGCCCCCGACGGAATGCGGCCGACGCCGCGGGCCCTGAAGCTCGCCGAGCCTCTGCGGGCGACGCTGCGGCAGGTCCAGGCCCTGGTCCACCGGGAGGAGCGGTTCGATCCGGCCACCGTGGAGCGCAGCTTCACGGTGAGCCTGCCGGACAGCGTCGAGGTCCTGCTCGGGCCTCGATTGCTCGCGCAGCTGCGCCGGGAGGCCCCCGGAATTCGCCTGCTGCTGCGCTCGGTCGATCGCACACACATCCTCGACGAATTGGACGCCAACCAAGTCGATCTCGCCATCGGGTTTTTCTCGGAGGGGCAGGTCCACCACAAGCAGCGGCTGCTCTACCGGGACAGCTACGTGGTGCTGTTCAACGCTGACCTGATCGGGATCCAGCCGCCGATCGGCCTGGACGATTACCTGCGCTTCCCGCACGTCCTGACCTCCCTGCGGGAGACCGCCCACGGGGTGGTCGACGACGCCCTGGCACTGATCGGGCGCTCGCGCGTCCTCGCGGTGACGACGCCGCGCTTCCTCGTGGTGCCGTTCCTGGTCCGCGCCGCGCCGGTGATCGCCACCATGCATGCCCGGCTCGCCGCCGCCTTCGCCAGCGCACTCTCGCTGGCGGTTAGCCCGGTGCCGGTGCCCCTGGACGACGTGGCGGTGTCGATGCTGTGGCACGCCTCCTACGACCGCGACCCGGCCCATCGCTGGCTGCGCGAGCTCTTGGTGCGACTCGCCAACGAGGCGCCTGAATTCGGGATGCTGTGACGGCTGCTTTGATGCGCTTCACCAACCCACCCCCTCATCCTGAGGTGGCGCAGCGAAGCGGAGCCCTCGAAGGAGCCCTCCAGGGATCGCGCGGCTGGCTGGAGGCCTCCTTCGAGGCTGCTGCGCAGCACCTAAGGATGAGGGGATGGGTTGGTATGGGCCGTCCGCGGGACGCGATCCGATCCCCTGTTTCACACCGTCATTGCGAGCGCAGCGAAGCAACCCAGTGATGCGCCACGGTTCGGGGATCGTGCGCCGCCCTAGGTTGCTTCGCTGCGCTCGCAATGACGGAGAAGGTGGTGTGACCTTCACCGGACCTCACAGACAGGGATCCTCCGCCGCCTCCAGCCGGCCGCTGGCGATGGCGTCGCGAAACAGCTCGAAATCCTCGGCGTTGCGCTCCGCATAGGCCGCCGCCCAATCGGCTAGGGCTTCGCGCAGGTCGGGCTGCTTGCCGCTGCCGCAATAGCCGGCGATCGCCGCGGCATCCCCGGTCCGCGCATGCGCCCGGGCCAGAAGGGCCCCGTAGGCATACGAGAAGGTCAGGAGCGACAGGCCCGACATCTCCGCCAGGGGGATCGCGCCCTTCAGGTTCTTCATCTGGCGCACGTAGAACGGCCGGCCGTCGATGCTGGTCCAGCCGAGCAGCGGGTCGCCCACCGCCTGGAGCAGGCGCTGGCCGTAGATCACGCGCTCGCCCTCGTGCCCGGCATAGGGTTCGGGCATGCCCGGCAGGTAGGGGGCGTTGGCCGGGCGCACCGCCTCCTTGACCTGGAGGAACAGCGCGTCCCGGTCGGAATTGCCGCACAGCAGCGCCACGTAGGCCCGCGTCCCGACGCTGCCGACCCCGACGACCCGGTGGGCCACGTCGACCACTTGGTAGCGGTTGAGCATGAACCGCCGCTCCCGCGGCAGGGTCTCGGCGTAATGCTCCAGCCCGGTGACGATGCTCTGCCGGGTGGCGTCGTCGACCGGCGTGAGGATCGGCGGCTCCGCCCGGAACCGCCAGCCGCCGTCGGTGCGGCGCTCGGCGATCTGCCCCAGGAGGCTGCGATTGTTCTTCCGGCGCGCCTTGTCCACTGCCCGGGTCACTACGGCGCTGGCCTCCGCGTCCATCCGGATCCGCCCGAGGCGCCGGGCATCGGCCACGGTGGTCTGGTACCAGACGTCCAGGGAACCCTGCGGCGCCAGGCGGCGCATCGTGCGCTGATAGCCGGACACCGCCTCCATCACGGCGCTGCGCTGCGCGTCCGGCGGCGCGCCGGCTTCGGCGGTGGCGACCATGATGCCGGCCGCGAGCCGCTTCAGGTCCCATTCCCACGGGCCGACCGTGACCTCGTCGAAATCGTTGAGATCGAGGACGATGTCGCGCTGCGGTGTTCCGAACAGGCCGAAATTATCGATATGCGCGTCGCCGTTCATCACCACGTCGATGCCGCTGCGGGGCCCGCGCGACAGGTCCCAGGCCATGACGTGCGCGGCGCCGCGCAGGAACGCGAACGGGCTGGTCGCCATCCGGGCGACCCGCAACGGGATGAGATGCGCCTGCCGTCCCTCATGGGCTGACTCGATCAGGCTGACCGGATCGGGGCGGTCCGACTCGGAGCGCAGGGCCGCATGGTCCGCGTGCGGGACCTCCGCCCGCAGGGCCTTGCCGGCCTGCCGGCGCTTGTCCCACGGCTCGACCCCCACCCGGAGATCGATCCGCGGGAAATCGGCGAGCGGCGCCAGCACCACGTCCGCGGCCGGCGTCTCCGGGGCCGGAAGCGCCGCCCCGTCTCGTGTCTCGTCGTTGCGCACCTGGTCCATGATCTTCCGCCGAACCGAACGCACGAGAACCTTGACCGTACTCGGTCGTTCCGAGCCGGCTCTATCCCCGTACACGATAAGATTGCCCCGGCTCTGTGACCTTTCAGCTCCCGACGGGTCTTGACCCCATTACAGGCCAGCCCTCTAACCGAACGCCTATCCGGAGGGCGTTCGTCCCGGTCCGAGCCGCGCGGATCACACCGCATCGGTGACGGGCGGATCGGGGACGGACCGCACGACGCCGGCTGGCGTCGCATCAGTGGGACATCACATGCCCAAGGGCTCAGATCTACTCGTTGCGGCGCTCGAGAACGAGGGCGTCGACCGCATCTTCGGCATCCCGGGCGAGGAGAACCTCGACGTCGTCGAATCGCTGCGCACCTCCAAGATCGAACTGGTGCTGACCCGCCACGAGCAGGCGGCGAGCTTCATGGCGGCGACCCATGGCCGCCTCACCGGCCGGCCGGGCGTGTGCCTCTCGACGCTGGGCCCGGGCGCCCTGAACTTCTCGACCGGCGCGGCCTACGCCCATCTTGGCGCGATGCCGATGATCATCATCACCGGTCAGAAGGGCATCCTGTCCTCCCGGCAGGCGAAATTCCAGATCGTCGACGTGATCAGCTCGATGAAGCCGATCACCAAGATGGCCCGTCAGATCGTCTCCGCCTCCTCGATCCCCACCATCGTGCGCGACGCCTTCCGGGTCGCCACCGAGGAGCGGCCCGGGCCGGTGCTCCTGGAGCTGCCCGAGGACATCGCCGCCGAGCAGGCCGAGGCCTACGTCGTGCCGCCGCACCCGATCGACATCCCGGTCGCCCACCCGGCCGCCATCGAGCGGGCCGCCGCCATGATCCTCCAGGCCAAGCGGCCGCTGGTCATGCTCGGCGCCGCCGCCAGCCGGCCGCGCGCCACAGGCGATCTCGGCGGCTTCGTGCACCGCACCCAGATCCCGTTCTTCACCACCCAGATGGGCAAGGGCACGGTCGCCAGCGGCACCGACCTCTACATGGGCACGGCGGCGCTCTCCGAGCGCGACTACGTCCACGAGGCGATCGACAAGGCCGACCTGATCATCGCGATCGGCCACGACACGATCGAGAAGCCGCCCTTCTTCATGGGCCAGGCCGACCAGAAGGTGCTCCACATCGGCTACATGCCGGCCAACGTCGAGCAGGTCTATTATCCCGACGCCGAGGTGGTCGGCGATCTCGGGCCGACCCTGAAGCTGCTCGCCGACAAGCTGGAGGGCAAGCTGCCCAACGCCGGCGCCCTGCTGCCCTTGCGCGAGCGCATCCTCGGCCACATCGCCGACCGGGCCGGCGAGGACCGCTTCCCGGTGACGCCGCAGCGCCTTGTGCGCGACGTGCGCCGGGTGATCCCGGAGGACGGGATCGTGTGCCTCGACAACGGCATGTACAAGATCTGGTTTGCCCGGAACTACCGCACCTACGTCGCCAACACGCTGCTCCTCGACAACGCGCTCGCCACCATGGGCGCCGGCCTGCCCTCGGCCATGATGGCGGCGATGCTCTACCCGAACCGCCGGGTGATGGCGGTGTGCGGTGACGGCGGCTTCATGATGAACAGCCAGGAGCTGGAGACCGCGGTGCGGCTCAAGCTCAACCTCGTCGTGCTGATCCTCGACGACTCGGCCTACGGCATGATCCGCTGGAAGCAGGCGGTCGACAAGTTTGCCGACTACGGGATGACCTTCGGCAACCCGGATTTCGTGCTCTACGCCCAATCCTACGGCGCCAAGGGCCACCGGGTCGAAGCCGTCAACGACCTCGTCCCGACCCTGGACCGCGCTTTCGCCGAAGGCGGCGTGCACCTCGTGGCGGTGCCGATCGATTATTCGGAGAACACGCGCGTGCTGGTCGAGGAATTGCGCGAAAAGGTGAAGGATTTCGAGCCGGCGGAGTGAACGCTTCGAAGAATTGATCCCGGCACGACAACAGGGCAGCGCGATGAATCCGTTCACCTTCCAGACCACCCCGAACGTCCTGTTCGAGGCCGGCGCCTCCAAGAAGCTGCCGGAGATCGTCGGCACCTTCGGCGCCAAGCGCGTCCTGCTCGTGACCGACAAGGGCGTGCGCAAGGCCGGCCTCACCGAGGCCGCCGAGTCCGCCCTAGCGGCGGCCGGCATCACCATCGACGTCTACGAGGACGTGGTCGCCGACCCCCCCTCGACAGTGATCGAGGCGGCGGCCAAGCGGGCCCGGGAGCTGGGGACGGACTTGGTCCTGTCGATCGGCGGTGGCTCGGCGCTCGATACCGCCAAGCTGGTCGCCTACCTGGCGAAGTCCGACGAGTCGCTCGATTCGATTTACGGCGTCGGCCTCGCCAAGGGCGACCGGCTGCCGCTGATCCTGGTGCCGACCACCGCGGGCACCGGCTCCGAGGTGACGCCGATCTCGATCGTCACGACGCCGACCACTGAGAAGAAGGGCGTCGTCGCGCCCAAGCTCCTACCCGACTGGGCGGTGCTCGATCCGGAGCTGACGCTGGGCCTGCCCGCCCCCGTCACGGCGGCGACCGGCATCGACGCCATGGTCCACGCCATCGAGGCGTTCACCAGCAAGAACAAGAAGAACCCGATCTCGGACCAGCTCGCCAAGCAGGCGCTGGCCCTGCTCTCGGCCAATATCCGCACCGCCTGCTCGGACGGCCGCAACCTGGAAGCGCGCTCCGGGATGCTGCTCGGCTCGATGCTCGCCGGCATGGCCTTCGCCAACGCGCCGGTGGCGGCGGTGCATGCCCTGGCCTATCCGGTCGGCGCGATCTTCCACGTCCCGCACGGGCTCTCCAACGCCCTGGTGCTGATGGGGGTGATGCGCTTCAACCTGTCCCACGCCGAGGCGCTCTACGCCGAGCTGGCGCCGATCCTGGATCCGGCGGCCGCTGACCTGCCGCCGGCCGAGGCGGCCGCGCGCTTCGTCGAAAGCCTCGACGCGATCTGCCGCGACTGCAAGGTCCCGGCTTCGCTGGCCGAGGTCGGTGTCGCGCAGAAGGATCTGGAGCGGATGGCCACCGACGCGATGAAGCAGACGCGGCTTCTCGTGAACAATCCCCGCGAGGTCACCTACGACGACGCCTACGCGATCTACAGCGAGGCGCTCGGCGAGGCGCGCCCGGCGGCCTGATCCCTGGAAGGCTTCCGACCCTCGACCTCCTCCTTCGAGGCCGAACGATCTCCGATCGTCCGGCACCTCAGGATGAGGAGGCTGGGTTGGCGTTCGGTGGGGTCCGACGGGCACACGTTGGATCAAAAAGCTCATACCGGCATCGCAAAGCCGGACCGGCTGGGAGAAACGCCGTCATGGACCAGTTCGACGCGTTCAAGGCGATGGGCGAATTCTGGGCCCGGGCCGGCGCGGGTTTCCTGTCTCCCGGCGCCACGCCGGGCTTTACCTGGCCGACCCCGCCGCAGACCGATCTCGCCAGCCTCGCCACGGCGCAAAGCCACCTCGCCCAGGCCTGGGCCTCGGCGACCGCCCTGTCGCAGACCCTGACCGCGTCGCTGCAGGGCGGCGCCTCTGCGCCGGACCCGACCGCCGGGGCGGTGCTGGCAAAGATCTTCGATCCGCAAGCCTGGCTCGGCGGCTCGGCCGAGTTCGACGCGGCGCTGACCCGGATGTCGGAAGGTCCGCAGCTCGCCGACCTATGGCAGACCGAGCGGCGCTATGGCGCGCTGTTCACCGCCTGGGCGGCGCTGCGGCGGGCGCAGGCCGAGCATCAGGCGGTGATGCTGAACGCCTGGACCCGGGCGGCCGGCACCTTCGCCAAGGAGGCCAATGCCCGGGCCGACCGCGGCGAGGGGTTCAGCTCCGCCCGCGAGATGATGACCCGCTGGACCGAGACTGCCAACGCGGTGCTGCTGGAGGTCCAGCGCTCCGAGGCGTTCCTGGCCTCGCAGCGGGTGGTGCTGAAGGCGTCGACCGACCTGCGGCTCGCCCAGCAGGACCTCTCGGCCTTCCTGTCCGACTTCTACGGGCAACCGACCCGGGCCGAGCTCGACGACGTGCACAAGAGCCTGACCGAGCTGCGCCGGGAAGTCCGCGCCCTGCGCCGGGAGCGCCGGGAGGCCGCCCGGGTTTCGAAGATGAACGGCACGGTCGCGCAGGAAGCGGAGACGGCCCATGGCTGAGCAGGAAGTCCCGAAGGCCCCCGTCGCTCCGCTGCCTCTCAACCCTGCCGAGATGATGGCCGAGGTCGCCGAGCTGGGCCGCCGGATCAGCGCGGGTGCCAAGCTGTTCTCGGACGTGCGCGACGCCGACGTGCAGATCGCCACCACGCCCAAGGACCTGGTCTGGAGCCAGGACAAGGTCTCGCTCTACCGCTACCGGCCGCTGGCCGAGAGCAAGGGTTTGCCGCCGGTGCTGATCGTCTACGGGCTGATCGGTCGCTACACGATGGCCGACCTGCAGGAGGACCGCTCGCTGGTCCGCAACCTGCTCAATCTCGGCCTCGACCTCTACGTGGTCGATTGGGGCAATCCCGGCCGGGCCGACCGCTACGTCACCATCGACGACTACGTCGACGATTATCTCGCCGAATGCGTCGCCTTCGTCGGTGCGGCCGCGGGGCGCGAAACAATCAACCTGCTCGGGATCTGCGAGGGTGGCGTCTTCACCACCTGCTACGCGGCGCTCTACCCGGAGCGCGTCAACGCGATGGTGCTGACGATCACGCCGATCGATTTCCACGCGGATACGGGCGAGACCCGGGCCGGGCACGGTTTCATCAATCTCTGGACACGCTCGCTCTCGCCCGAGGATATCGACCGCCTGATCGACGCGCAGGGCTCGCTGCCCGGGGCGTTCATGGGCTCGGTGTTCTCGATGATGACGCCGATGCGGACCATGACGAAGTACAACCTCGACTTGCTCGACGCCCTCGACGACAAGAAGAAGTTCTTGAACTTCCTCCGCATGGAGAAGTGGATCGCCGACCGGCCGGACCATCCGGGCGAGGCCGCCAAGCAATGGCTCAAGGACCTCTATCAGGACAACAAGCTGGTCCAGAGCACCTTCGTGCTCGGCGGCCGCACGGTCGACCTGAAGCGCATCGCCTGCCCGGTGCTCAACGTCTTCGCCCAGGACGACCACATCATCCCGCCGGCGACCTCCCAGGCGCTCAAGGACAAGATCGGCACTGACGACTACACCGAGCTCGGCCTGCCCGGCGGCCATGTCGGCGTCTTCGTCGGCGGCAAGGCCCAGAAGTTGCTGGGCTCCGGCATCGCCGACTGGCTGGGCGCGCGTGGGTAGGCTGATGCGCGGCCACAGGGAAGCCGCGGGGTGCAGGTTCGTGGATGAGAAACGCGCCGCTTGTCCCCCTCCCCCCTCTGCGGGGGAGGGTACCCTGCGGAGCAGGGGGGGAGAGGGGCAGCGCGACGGTGGTGGATATGACGCCCGTTGCGACCATTCCGGCAGCGTCGCTCCCCTCTCCCGACCCGGCCTGACGGCCGGCCCACCCTCCCCCGCAGAGGGGGGAGGGAGGACGCGCGGATCCCGCGCCACATTGCGGGCCAATACCGTCGGCCGATCCGGATCTCTCCCTCATCCTGAGGCGGCGGCGCGCAGCGTCGCCCTCGAAGGAGCCCTCCAGGGATCGCAGCGGCCTCTGGAGGGCTCCTTCGAGGCCGAACGATCTGCGATCGCCCGGCACCTCAGGATGAGGGTGATGGGTGGGATCGGCCGGTGCTCCGATCGCGATGATGTCCGATTCCAGGCTCCGAGGATAACCGCATGGGCAGCCTGAAGAACAAGATCGTCAGTGCCGACGAGGCGCTCGCCATCCTGCAGGACGGCGACATGGTCGCGGTCTCGGGCTTCGTCGGCATCGGCACGCCGGACGAGCTGATCCTGGCGCTGGCCCGGCGGTTCGAGGCCGGCCACGGGCCGCACGGGCTCGGGCTGATGTTCGCGGCCGCGCCCGGTGACGGCAAGGAGCGCGGCCTCAACCGGCTGGCGATCCCCGGGCTGGTGCGCCGGGTGGTCGGCGGCCATTGGGCGCTGGTGCCCAAGCTCGCCAAGATGGCGATCGACGGCCAGATCGAAGCCTACAACCTGCCGCTCGGGGTGGTGTCGCATCTCTACCGGGAGATCGCGGCCCACACGCCGGGCCACATCACCAAGGTGGGCTTACGCACTTTCGTCGATCCGCGACTCGAAGGCGGCAAGCTCAATGCGGTGACTCATGAGGACCTGGTCAGCGTGGTCGAGCTCGGCGGCGAGTCGTGGCTGCACTACAAGGCGTTCCCGGTGAACATCGCGCTGATCCGCGGCACCACGGCGGATCCGGCCGGCAACATCACCATGGAGCGCGAGGCGCTCACCCTCGACAACCTCGCCGCTGCCATGGCGGCCAAGAACTCGGGCGGCTTCGTCATCGCCCAGGTCGAGCGCCTGGCCGAGGCCGGCTCGCTCGCCCCCCGCGAGGTGCAGGTGCCGGGAATCCTGGTCGATTGCGTGGTGCTGAGCCAGCCGGAGAACCACCGCCAGACCTACGGCACCGCCTACAACCACGCCTTCACGGGCCGCCAGCGCGTGCCCCTCGACCGGATCCCGCCGATCCCGCTCGATGCCCGCAAGGTCATCGCCCGACGCTGCGCCTTCGAGCTGCCGCCGGGCGGCGTGGTCAATCTCGGCATCGGCATGCCCGAGGGGGTCGCCGTGGTGGCCGCCGAGGAGCGGGTGCTGAAATACCTGACGCTCACCGCCGAGCCCGGGGTGATCGGCGGCCTGCCGCAGGGCGGGCTCGATTTCGGCGCCGCGCTGAACCCGGCGGCGGTGCTGCACCAGAACCAGCAATTCGATTTCTACGACGGCGGCGGCCTCGATCTCGCCTGCCTGGGGCTCGCGCAATGCGACGCCGAGGGCAACGTCAATGTCAGCCGCTTCGGCAAGCGACTCGCAGGTGCGGGCGGCTTCATCAACATCTCGCAGAATGCGAAAAGCCTGGTCTTCGCCGGCACCTTCACGGCCGATGGGCTGGAGGTGGTGGTCGAGGGCGACGGCATCCGGATCGTCACCGAGGGGCGCTCGAAAAAGTTCATCGCGGCCGTCGAGCAGGTGACCTTCTCGGGCGCCTACGCGGCCGAGCGCGGCCAGCCGGTGCTCTACGTGACCGAGCGCTGCGTCTTCCGCCGGACCAAGGCCGGCATGGAACTCGCCGAGGTCGCCCCCGGGGTCGACATCGCGCGGGACATCCTCGGGCAGATGGGTTTCACGCCGATCGTGCAGGACCCGAAGCCGATGGATCCCCGGCTGTTCCGCGACGCCGTGATGGGGCTGGAGCCCTGGCTCCTCGGGCTCTCCCTGTCGGAGCGAATCAGCTACGATCGGGAGCGCAACATCCTGTTCTCGAACCTCGAAGGTTTTCAGGTCCGGACCATCGACGACGTGGAACTGGTGCGCCGGGAATATGAGCGCGCCTGCCAGGAAATCGGCCGCAAGGTCCACCTGATCGCCAATTACGACGGGTTCGAGATCGACCCGACGGTGAGCGATGCTTATTTCTCAGCGATCGCCTATCTGGAGAACCGGTACTACGAGACGGCATCGCGCTACACCACGAGCGCGTTCTTGCGATTGAAACTCGGTGCCTCGTTGGCGAGCCGCGATCTGGCTCCGCATGTCTTCGAGACAAAAGCCGAGGCGCAGGCGAGGAATACGGCCCAGAGCGTGCCCCTCAAGTCGCGGACGGCCCTGTCTCAGCCGGACAGGCCGCAGCCGCCGAAGGAACCGTTGAATGCCTGAGTCCGATACACTCACCCTGAAGGACCGCGCCCTCCTGGTCGAAGCCTGCCTGATCGGCGGGGAATGGTCGAAGGCCGGGTCCGGCACCATCGAGGTCACCAACCCGGCCACCGGCGCGGTGATCGCCCGGGTGCCGAATGCCGGCGCCGAGGAGACCCGCCGGGCGATCCAGGCAGCGCACGACGCCTATCCGGCCTGGCGCGCCAAGACCGCCAACGAGCGCGCCGTGCTGCTGCGCAAGCTCGCCGCCCTGGTCACCGAGAACCAGGAGGATCTGGCCCAGATCCTCACCGCCGAGCAGGGCAAGTCGCTCGCCGAATCCCGCGGCGAGGTCGCGATGTCGGCGGCCTACGTGCTGTGGTTCGCCGAAGAGGCGCGGCGCGTCTACGGCGACGTGATCCCCTCCCCTTGGGGCGACCGCAAGATCCTGGTGACCAAGGAGCCCGTGGGCGTGGTCGCGGCGATCACCCCGTGGAACTTCCCGTCCTCGATGATCGCCCGCAAGATCGCTCCGGCGCTGGCGGCCGGCTGCCCGATCGTGATCAAGCCGGCCTCCCAGACCCCGCTCTCGGGCCTCGCCTGGGGCGTGCTGTGCGAGAAGGCCGGCTTCCCAGCCGGAACCGTCAGCATCCTCACCGGCTCGGCCCGGGCCATCGGCGGTGAGATGACCGGCAACCCGCAGGTCAAAAAAATTACGTTCACCGGCTCTACCGAGGTCGGCAAGGTTCTGCTCGAGCAGGCCTCGCACACGGTGAAGAAGGTCTCGATGGAATTGGGCGGCAATGCCCCCTTCATCGTGTTCGACGACGCCGATCTCGACCGGGCGGTGGCCGGTGCGATGCTCGCCAAGTACCGCAATTCCGGTCAGACCTGCATCTGCACCAACCGCTTCCTGGTGCAGGACGGGATCTACGACGCCTTCGCCGACAAGATGGCCGAGGCTGCCAACCGCCTGAAGGTCGGCAACGGCATCGACGAGGGCGTTGCCCAGGGGCCGCTGATCGACATGGCCGCGGTGGAGAAGACCGAAGCCCATATCCGCGATGCCGTCGAGAAGGGCGGCCGGGTGGTCGCCGGCGGCCATCGCCACGCGCTGGGCGGCCAGTTCTTCGAGCCGACCGTGATCACCGGCGCGACCCCCGACATGGCGGTGGCCCGGGAGGAGACGTTCGGGCCGCTGGCGCCGCTGTTCCGGTTCCGCGACGAGGCGGAGGCGATCCACATGGCCAACGACACCGAGTTCGGGTTGGCCTGCTACTTCTACACCCGCGATCTCGGCCGCACCTTCCGGGTCGCCGAGGCGCTGGAATACGGCATGGTCGGCATCAACGAGGGGATCATCACCACCGAGGTGGCGCCCTTCGGCGGCGTGAAGGAATCCGGCCTCGGCCGCGAGGGCTCCTACCAGGGCATCGAGGATTATCTGAACACCAAGTACCTCTGCGTCGGCGGCCTCGGCGCCTGAGCGGCGCCGCCCTCCGCGACCCGCGCGTTCTATCCCGGGGCCGGCCCCGGGATAGAACGGCCAGAGTCCTGCGCCGCAGTTGCAACCGGCTCGTCCCTAATCCTCAGGGCGCGGATCCGTAGGATTGCCGCTCGTCGTCGCTGATCGCGCGGATCACCCGGCACGGATTCCCGGCGGCCAGGACCCCGTCCGGCACGTCGCGGGTGACCACGCTGCCGGCGCCGATCACCGTGCGGGACCCGATGGTCACGCCGGGCAGGATCAGGGCGCCGCCGCCGACCCAGACATCCGACCCGATCTCGATCGGCTTGCCGTATTCCTGGACCCGGCGCAGGGCCGCGTTGGTGGGGTGCAGGGGCGTCAGGATCTGAACCGCCGGACCGAACAGGGTGAAGCTGCCGATCCGGACGCGGCAGACATCCAGGATGACGCAGTTGAAGTTGAAATACACCCGCTCGCCAAGCTCGATGTTCGACCCGTAGTCGCAGAAGAACGGCGGCTGCATCCAGACCGTATCGCCGCCGACCCCGAAGATCTGCTGGCACAGGTCCCGGCGCAGGGCCTCGTCGGCATCGCGCGTGGCGTTGAGCTGCTGGCAGAGATCCCGCACCCGGGCGCGGGCCGCGACCAGTTCGGGATCGAGCGCGTCGTAGAGCTCGCCCGCCAGCATCTTCTCGCGTTCGGTCCGCATCGGCATCCTCCCCGGTTCAGGTTTGCGCCGAAGCCGGGATCGGGAACTTCCGAGCCGTCTCGGCGATGCGTACATATGTACGCATCGGGTGCGGATGCCAACCCGCTCTGAACCGGTCGTCCCTCTCAGGAGCCTTGTGTGCCCTCGTCCCAGCGCCGCTACGACCCGGACCGCCGCGCCCGCATCGTCCAGGCGACCCTCGACGTCATCGCCGAGCACGGCGTCGCCGGGACGACGCATCGCCGGGTCGCGGCGGCGGCCGACGTGCCGCTCGGCTCGATGACCTACCACTTCTCCGGCCTGGTCGAGTTGATCACCGAGGCCTTCACCCTGCTGGCCGATACGGTGTCGGCGCGCTTCACCGAGCGGCTGGCTGCGGCCTCGAACCGCGAAGAGGCCTGCGAGGCCGTGGTCGATCTCATCGTCGACGACAGCTGGGCGACGCCGCGCAACATGCTGCTGAGCTACGAGCTCTACGCCTTCGCCGCCCGCAACCCGCCGCTGCGCCTGGTCATGCAGGCCTGGATGGAGAAGAGCCGCGCGGCCCTGCGGCAGCATTTTTCGGCCGATACGGCGAAGGCCCTTGACGCCTTGATCGAGGGCCTGTCGATCCATCGCTCGGTCGATGTGGAGCCGATGGATCGCGCCGAGGTCCGCGCCCTGGTCGAGCGCGTGGCCTGATACGAAATCCGGGCCTGTCAGGCCGGATGGGCGTTGTGGATCCGGTCGAAATCGAGCGCCGCCGTGTCGATCACGATCTGCGTCCGGCTGATCACCTCGAGCTTGCGCAGGATCTCCGAGACATGGGCCTTCACGGTGGAATCGCCGACCTGAAGCTCGTGGGCGATCTGCTTGTTCAGCTTGCCCTGGCGGATCATCATCAGCACCCGCAATTGCTGCGGCGTGAGCCGGGCGAGGCGCTCGGCGAGCGGCGCCTTCTTCGTGTGCGGCGCCGGTGCGCTCGCCTCGGCGAGGCCGGGAGGCAGGAACAGGGCGCCGCTCATCACCTCGGCGATCGCCCGGGTCAGAGTGGTCTTGTCCATGGCCTTGGGCACGAAGCCCGCGGCCCCGTGCTGCAGGGCCTCGCGGACGATGCGCGGATCCTCATGGCCGGACACGATCAGGATCGGGATGCGCGGGAAGCGGGCCCGGATCGTGATCAGCCCGTCGAAGCCGGTGACGCCCCGCATCGACAGGTCGAGGAGCGTGAGGTCGATGCTCCGGTTCTCGGCCAGCACGGCGCAGGCCGGCTCGATCCCGTCGGCCTCGTGCAGGACGGCGTCCGGATGGGCGAGACGGATCGTGGCCGCCAGGGCATCACGGAACAGCGGATGGTCGTCGACGATCAGGAGATGCACGGACGGTGCGGTTCCTCGAGCGAGATCCAGATGCGGGGCCCACTGGATGCCTGAAAACTGATCGATGCGGCCCCCCAGCGCAAGCGGGTGCTGAGAGCGCCACTCGGGTGGGCCCCACCCGGATGTTGCGTCCGGCCCCGACGCGGGCCGGCTCATTCGGCCGCCCCTGCAGGTAATGCCCGGGCGATCCAGGCGCGGGTCTGCGCCAGCACCTCGTCCGACAAGTCCGGATCGTCGCTCATCCGGGCAAAGATCATCGCGCCGACCATGGCGGCCCAGCTTCCGATCGCGGCTTGGCGGGCGGCCTCCGAATCCGCCGCATCGGCGCCGTCGGCGAGCCGGGCGATCTGCCGGCGCAGGCCCTCGGTCATCGCCGCCCGCGCTACGGGCGCCTGCCGGATCGTCTCTGAGACGAGCGCCGCCACCGGGCAGCCGCCTCCGGGATTGTCGCGATGGCCGGGGCTGAGATAGCGCGCCGCGTAGTCGGACATCGCCGTCGGCTCGGGCTCCGGAGCCACCACCAGTTCGGCCAGTGTCGCGGCGATCAGATCGTCCTTCGACCGGAAGTGGCCGTAAAAGCCGCCATGGGTGAGGCCCGCCTCCCGCATCACCTCGGCCACCGTCACCGCCTCGAAGCCGCGGGCGCGGAACAGCCGCCCGGCCGCTTCGAGGATCCGGCGCCGGTTCTCGACCATCTGCTCGCGGCTGACCTTCATGTGCGCAATCTCACGCCCGCGGGACGAGGCTCGCTTGACCTCAATCATGATCATCATCATGTTTGCGATACATGATGATGATCATGTTTAGAGATAGGGATTTCGCCCATGTCCAGCAAGCCTGCCGTCCTCGTCACCGGTGCCTCCTCGGGCATCGGCGCGGTCTACGCTGACCGTTTCGCCCGGCGCGGCCACGATCTCGTCCTCGTCGCCCGGAACGGCACGCGCCTGGAGGCTTTGGCCGAGCGCCTGCGCCGGGAGGCCGGCGTCACGGTCGACATCCTCCAGGCCGACCTGACCCGGCCGGCCGACCTCGCCGCGATCGAAACGCGCCTGCGCGAGGATGCCCGGATCGGCGTTCTGGTGAACAATGCCGGCGCGGCGCTCGCCGGCGGCTTCGTCGGACAGGGGTCGGATCAGATCGCTGACCTGATCGCCCTCAACGTCACCGCCCTGACGCGCCTTGCAGCCGCGGTGGCACCCCGCTTCGTCGCGGCCGGAAGCGGGACCATCGTCAATATCGGCTCGGTGGTCGGCTTCGTCCCGGAATTCGGCATGGCGGTCTACGGCGCGACCAAGGCCTTCGTGCAGTATCTCAGCCAAGCGCTCCACACCGAGCTCGGGCCCAAGGGCGTCTACGTGCAGGCGGTCCTGCCGGCCGCGACCCGGACCGAGATCTGGCAGCACGCCGGCATCGACGTGAACGCCCTGCCGGCGGTCATGGAGACGGACGCCCTGGTCGACGCCGCCCTGGTTGGCTTCGACCGGCGCGAGACCGTGACCATCCCGCCCCTGCCCGACGCGTCGCAGTGGGACGCCTTTGACCGGGCGCGGACCGCCATGATCCCGAACCTCGGCCAGGCCGAGCCGGCGGAGCGGTATCGCACGGCTGCGTGAGACGGCTCGGGGGCGGAGCGCTCTATACGGCAACCGCCCCCGCCCAAGCCCGAACAGCCACCCTCATCATTCAGAGCGTTCGGAGCCGACGACGGAGTGACCTGAGTTGTCTAGGCGGCTCTGAACGGATTCCGATTGCCCTGCGATCCAGGCTGGCCAGATCGCATCCACCGCTGATAGCGCCGACGTCCCGCCAGGAAGTTGCGCTACGGGTTCGAGACCCTTGCGGTAGCGAGGGTCCGTGAGCGGCGTGACGATCACGTCCGCAGCCGAGAACTGATCGGCCGTCACATCGACGATCGCGCTGTCGGTGCGCACCCAGGCATGGCTGTTCCAGGACAGCCCGTCAAAGAAGCCGCATTGGCCCCCGGCCGTTGGGACACCGCTCGCGATCGTGGCGCAGATCTTCGCGTGGATGAGCGCCCTTTGGACGAAGAGACTGGACCGGACGCAAGTCCACTGCGACGCGCAGGTCGGACGAGGCGGTCCCCATCGCTCGTGCCACGCAGGCCAATGCGATTCGAGGAAGATCCGCGCCGCATGCGCAATCCGATGAAGCTCGGTCTTCGAACCGGAATCGGAGTTCGACCTCACGCAACCGCCCCCGGCGATCGTGCGCCCACCCCCTCGGCCCGCACGAAATCGAGGAACGCCCGGAGCACCGGCCGCATCAGCTGGCGGCACGGGTAGTAGAGGAAGAAGCCCGGAAAGCGCGGGCACCAATCCTCCAGCACGCGGACCAGCCGGCCTGATGCGAGGTCGTCGGTCACCTGCGCCTCGAACAGGTAGGCGAGGCCGGCCCCCATCCGGGCCGCCTCTGCGATGAGGCGCATGTCGTCGAGGATCAGGCTTCCGGAGACGGAGACGGCCAGGGCCGCGCCGTCCTTCTCGAGGTCCCAGCGGTAGAGGGCGCCGCCGGTGAATCGGCGGTTGATGCAAATGTGATCGTGCAGATCCTGCGGCGTCATCGGCTGCGGCCGATCCGCGAAATACGACGGCGCCGCGACGATCGCCGCGCATTGCGCCGGCCCGAGCGGGACCGCGATCATGTCCTGCTCTAGGCTCTCCTCGAACCGCACTCCGGCATCGAAACCTTCCGCCACGATGTCGCGCAGGTCGTCCTGCGCCCGGATCTCGATCGCGACATCGGGATGCGCGTGCGTGAACGACACGGCGAGCGGCAGCAGCAGCATCTCGGCGGCCGAGTGCGGCACCGAGAAGCGCAGCGTCCCCGAGAGCCGCTGCTGCGCGGCGGTGGCGGCCTCGACCGCCTCGGCGATCGCCGCCAGCGCCGGTTCGAGCCCGTCGAGCAGGCGCTGTCCGGCCTCGGTCGGG
Organism: Methylobacterium sp. J-072; assembly: GCF_022829425.1. Lineage (NCBI taxonomy): Bacteria > Pseudomonadati > Pseudomonadota > Alphaproteobacteria > Hyphomicrobiales > Methylobacteriaceae > Methylobacterium > Methylobacterium sp. J-072. The sequence continues at coordinate 24,818 of NZ_JAKSYK010000146.1, forward strand.
GCGACGCTGCGGGTGGTCCGGGCCAGGATCCGGATTCCCAGGCTCGCTTCGAGGCCGTTGATCGCGTGGCTCACCGCCGAGACGGACAGCCCGAGATCGCGGGCCGCCCCGCGAAAGCTGCGGCGGCCCGCAACAGCGGCGAAGATCGAGAGGGCGGGGAGATCGGTGCGTTTCACTGTTGCGCCGGATAGGACAGGCTGCGCTGCAAAACACGGATTATCCTATCGCGGGCATCTGCGCAGAGTCCGGGCGGCTTCGGCCAGGCGACTCACAGGGAAAGTCACATGCAACAGCGTCGACTCGGTTCCGAACTCTCCGTTTCCGCCCTCGGCCTCGGCTGCATGGGCATGAGCTTCGCTTATGGCGGCCAGCCGGAGGCGGAGGCCATCGCCACGCTGCGCCGGGCAGTCGATCTCGGCATCACCTTCTTCGACACCGCCGAGATGTATGGGCCGTTCGAGAACGAGACGCTGGTCGGGAAGGCCCTGGCGCCGGTCCGCGACCAGGTCGTCATCGCCACCAAGTTCGGCTTCAAGATCGCCGAGACCGGCCAGGGCCGGGACCGCATCATCGGCGTCGACAGCCGGCCCGAGCATGTCCGCGCGGTCTGCGATGCCTCGCTGCAGCGCCTCGGCGTCGAGGTGATCGACCTGTTCTACCAGCACCGGGTCGATCCGGCGGTGCCGATCGAGGACACGGTCGGTGCGATGGCGGATCTCGTGCGCGCCGGGAAGGTGCGGACGCTGGGCCTGTCCGAGGCCGGCGCGGCCACGATCCGGCGCGCCCACGCGGTCCACCCGATCGCAGCGGTGCAGAGCGAATACTCCCTGTGGAGCCGTGAGCCGGAGGCGGTGGTGCTGCCGACCTGCGTCGAGCTCGGCATCGGCTTCGTGCCCTACAGCCCGCTCGGCCGCGGCCTGCTCACCGGGGCGATCCGTGACCGCGGCAGCCTTGCAGAGGACGATTTTCGCCGGACCCTGCCGCGCTTCGAGGCCGAGAACCTCGCGGCCAACCAGAGGCTGATCGACGCCCTCGCGACCCTGGCGGCCGACAAGGGCGTCACGCCGGCGCAGCTCGCCCTGGCCTGGGTGCTCCACCGCGGCGACGGCATCGTGCCGATCCCCGGCGCCCGCAAGATCCGGCACCTCGAAGAGAACGCCGCCGCGGCCGAGATCGTGCTGAGCGCGGACGACCTCGCCGCCATCGACGCGGCGATGCCGCCCGAGGCGATCAGCGGCCGCCGCTATACAGACGCGGCGCTGGCTTTGGTCGAGGGCTGAACGCGGGCCTGAAGAGCGATGACGCACCGCTGCCCCGAGCCCGACAACGAGGGGCACGGCTCGAAGCGAGGCTGACGACGGCACTCCCATCCTCGACCTCATCCTGAGGAGCCCGCGTCAGCGGGCCTCGAAGGAGCCCTCCAGAAGGCGCTTGGCTGGCTGGAGGGCTCCTTCGAGGCCGGGCGATCTGTGATCGCCCGTCACCTCAGGATGAGGAGGAGATTTGGATTCTCGGTGTCCGTCAACGTCCTGCGACCGAGATCACGCGGTCGAACACATGTTCAAGCCGCCGCGATGGTCTCGGCGATGGCGCGCGCCCGCGGGACGAGGCTCGCGATCTCCAGATATTCCTCGGGCGAGTGCGCCTTGCCGCCGACAGGCCCGACCGCGCAGAGGGTCGGGCAGCCGACGCTGGCGGTGAAGCCGGAATCGGCGCAGCCGCCGGCGAACTCGCCCGCGATCTGGGCGCCATGCTGCGCGCTGACCCGCGCATAGGTCTCGAACAGCGCGCGCGAGGCGTCGTCCTGCACGAGCGGCAGGAACTCGCCCTTGATGGTCAGCTGTGCGCGGGTGTCCGGTACGGTCGAAGCCGCGACGATCGCGGCGATCCGGCTCATGGCGGCGTCGCGATCGGGCGGCGTGACGTAGCGCAGGTCGATCTCGCAGGTCGCCCGAGGCGCCACGGTGTTCACCGACTGGCCGCCCGAGACCAGCCCGACATTGACCGTGATGCCGCGGTCGAGATCGGTGATCGCGTGGAGCGCGATGATCTTGTGGGCGAGTTCCCCGATGGCGCTGCGCCCGTCGGCGTAATTGCCGCCGGAATGGGCGGCTCGGCCGTGGACCTCGAGGTGCATGAACACGCCGCCCTTGCGGCCGGTGACGACGTTGCCGGTCGGGCGGCCGGGCTCGGCGTTCAGCACCGCGCGGGCGCCGCGGGCGGTCTCCTCGATGATCGGCCGGCAGGCCGGCGAGCCGATCTCCTCGTCGCTGGTGAACAGGCCGACCAGCGGCACCGGCGCGCCGCCGGCCCGGTGGAAGGCGGCCAGCACGAACGCGTTCATCACCAGCCCGGCCTTCATGTCGGCGACGCCCGGCCCGTAGGCGCGGCCCTCCGCGATCCGGAACGGCCGGTGGGCGACCTCGCCTTTGGGGAACACGGTGTCGCGATGGCCCATCAGCACGATCGGCCGGTTGGCACCCCCGGAGCCGGCGACCTGGGCCTTCAGCGCGTCGCCGTAATCCTCCACCGGGATGGTGGTGACCGAGACGCCGTGCTCGGCCAGGAAGAACGCGAGGCGGGCGCCCACCGCATCGACCCCGGCCTTGTCGTAGGAGCCGGAATCGATGTTCACCAGCTCTTCGAGCAGGGCCAGCATCGCGCCCTCCTGCCCTTCGAGCCAGCGGATCGCGGCGGCGTCTCTCTCGGTCATCGCAAGTCTCGGCGGCTACTCGACAGTGACCGACTTGGCGAGGTTCCGGGGCTGGTCGACGTCTTTCCCCATGAACACCGCGGTGTGGTAGGCCACCAGCTGGATCGGCACCGCGTACACGATCGGTGCCACGGTGGCGTCGAGATCCGGCATGGTCACGGTGGCCATCGTGTCGAGGCCGTGCTCGGCCGCGCCCTTGGCGTCGCCGATCAGCACGATGCGCCCGCCGCGCGCGGCGACTTCCTGCATGTTCGAGACCGTCTTCTCGAACACCGCGTCGTGGGGCGCGATCACGATCACCGGCACGCTCTCGTCGATCAGGGCGATCGGCCCGTGCTTCAGCTCGCCGGCCGCGTAGCCCTCGGCGTGGATGTAGCTGATCTCTTTCAGCTTCAGCGCGCCTTCCAGCGCCATCGGGTAGCTGGTACCGCGGCCGAGATAGAGCACGTCGCGGGCCTTCGCGACGTCCCGGGCCAGGAGCTCGATCTCCGATTCCCGGGTCAGCGCCTCGGCCATCAGGCCCGGCGCCTTGATCAGCGCGTCGACCAGCCGGCGCTCCCCCGCCTCGTCCAGCGTGCCCCGCGCCCGGCCGGCCGCGATGGCGAGGCACAGCAGCACGGTGAGTTGGCACGAGAACGCCTTGGTCGAGGCGACGCCGATCTCGGGGCCGGCGAGCGTCGGCATCACCACGGAGGATTCCCGCGCGATGGTCGAGGTCGGCACGTTGACGACGCAGAGGGTGTGCTGGCCCTGGCTCTTGGCGTAGCGGAGCGAGGCCAGGGTGTCGGCGGTCTCGCCCGATTGCGAGATGACGAGCGTCAACCCGTCCTTCTCCAGGGGCGCCTCGCGGTAGCGGGCCTCCGAGGCGACATCGATCTCCACCGGCAGGCGCGCGATCTGCTCGAACCAGTAGCGCGCCACCAGCCCGGCATAGAACGCTGTGCCGCAGGCGGTGATGTAGACCCGACTGAGCTTGGCGAAATCGAAGGGCAGCGCCTCCGGCAGCATCACCCGGCCATTCGCCATGTCGACGTAGTGGGCGAGCGTGCGGCCGACCACTTCGGGCTGCTCGTGGATTTCCTTCGCCATGAAGTGGCGGTACTCGCCCTTGTCGATCCTGTAGGCCTGCGTGGCGATCTTCTGGCGCGGGCGCTCGACGCGGGCGCCGGACTGGTCGCGGATCTCGGCGCTGTCGCGGGTCAGGATCGCCCAGTCGCCCTCGTCGAGATAGGTGATCGCGTCGGTGAACGGGGCCAGCGCCAGGGCATCCGAGCCGAGATAGGTCTCGCCCTGGCCGAAGCCGACCGCGAGCGGCGCGCCGTGGCGGGCGCCGATCAGCAGGTTCTCCTCGCCGGAGAAGATGAAGCCCAGCGCGAAGGCGCCGCGCAGCCGCGGCAGGGCGGCGGCGACCGCATCGACCGGGCTCATCTGCCGGTCCATGTTGCGGCTGACCAGCTGGGCCACGACCTCGGTGTCGGTCTCGGTCTCGAAGACGATTCCGTCCGCCTCCAGCTCGTGCTTCAGCTCCCGAAAGTTCTCGATGATGCCGTTATGGACGACGGCGAGGCGCTTGGTGGCGTGCGGGTGGGCGTTGGTCTCGTTGGGCCGGCCATGGGTCGCCCAGCGGGTGTGGCCGATGCCGATCGTACCGGTGAGCGGCTCCTGAACGAGCTTGGCCTCCAGGTTGACGAGCTTGCCCGAAGCGCGGCGACGCTCCAGGCGCCCGTGCTCCAGGGTGGCGATGCCGGCGGAATCGTAGCCGCGGTATTCGAGCCGCCGCAGGGCCTCGATCACCTGCCCCGCCACCGCGTCGCGCCCGACGATGCCGACGATGCCGCACATGGGATTGTCTCTCGCTCTGAGGCCGGGATCGCCGCGCGGACGCGCCGCGCAACAAGGTCCGGGCCGTTCGCTCATGCCCAAGCCAAGCGGGACTTGTACCGGATCAGAGCCGCGCAGGGCCAGCCCCGGCCGAACCGATGCTGATGTGCGCAGTCGCCTCGGCGGTTCTCCTATGAGGGCGCGGTCCCGCGCGTGGCGATGGCTGCGTTCCGTCCCGACCAGTGACTGGCGAGTACCGAGCCCGACAGGTTGTGCCACACGGAGAAGACCGCGCCCGGCAGAGCAGCCAGCGGCGAGAAATAGAGCTTGCCCAGCGTTGCCGCGAGACCGGAATTCTGCATGCCGACTTCCAGGGCCAAGGTTCGGCAGGTGCCCTCATCGAAGCCCAGCAGGCGCCCGCTCCAGTAGCCGCAGACCAGACCGGCTCCGTTGTGCAGCACCACCGCCAGCAGCACGAGTGGGCCGACGGCGGCGATGCTCGCCCGGCTGCCGGCCACGACGGCGCCGATGATCAGCAGGATCGCGAGCATCGACACGGCGGGCAGAGCCCGCTCGATGCGCCCAACGAGGCGCGGAGCGACCCGGTTGAGCGCCAGCCCCAAAGCTACCGGCGCGGCCACGATCTCCACGAGGCTGGCCAGGAGCCCCGCCACGTCCACCGGCACGGCGGCGTCGACGTAGAAGCGCACCAGCAGCGGCGTCGCCACGAGACCCACCAGCGTCGACGCCGTGGCGATCGTCACCGACAGCGCGACATCGCCACCGGCGATGTAGACCATCAGGGTGGAGCTCGTGCCGCTGGCGACGCTGCCGACCAGCACCATGCCGGTCGTGAGCTCGGTGCCCATGCCGAGGGCGTGGGCGATGGCCCAGGCGGCGGCGGGCATCACGAGGTAGTGGACGACCACGCCGGCCGCCACCGGCGCCGGCCGGGCCAGGATCCGGCCGAAATCCGCGGGCGTCAGCGTCACGCCGAGGGCGAACATGATCACGGCCAGCAGGATTGCGACGTGCGGGAGCACCGGCAGGAACACGTCCGGCGCGAAATAGGCCGTGGCCGCGGCCAGGACGGCGCAGACGGGAAACAAGCGGTTGAGCAGCATCGTGCGGGCCGATGTCCGGGAAGGCGGCCGTGTCCCAGCTGCGTGAAGGCGCGTCAAGCGCAGGCGTGCCCGCGGGCATCTCGGTTATGCGTAGGTCGCGTCCATGACCGCGACGGCTCTGCTCAGCTTCGGCATCCGCGGCGGCAGCCAGGGCGATCTAAGTGCAATCCACGTCCTTTCCATGATCGTACTCACCCAGGCTCCGATGCTGGCTTGGCATGCCCGCCTGCGTCGGGTGGATGCCCATCGCTACACAGTGTTGTCGCTGATTACGGGGGCTCTCTTGAGCGCTTGGTTTTTCACGTTTCCGTTCGGGCGCATGCTTGGCCGCTGGCTTTTTGCCTGGAGCCGTTCCCGATCGCGCTGCGATCGGGAACGGCTCTAAGTCCTTGATTCAACGCGATCGCTGACGCCGAACCAAAATCCACTTCGGCGGCGAGCGCTTGAATCGATCGAGATGAGGCGGAAAACGGAACGTCCGCTTCCTCAGGGAAAGCCAAGGTCCGTCGGCACTCCGAGCCGAAAATGCCGGGCGACCGAGATGGGTCGCGATCGATTATCGCACGATCGAGCTGATCGAGAGCAGGTCCCGGATCTGCGTGCCTCAACGCCCCCCGCGCAAAGCCTTTTCGGCGAGCAGTGCGGCCCGCTTCAGCTTCGCCCATCCGGGCTTCACCGCCTGCCGGCCGCGGGCGACCGCCATGGCGTCCGCCGGCACATCGTCGGTGATGACCGAGCCGGAGGCCACGTAGGCCCCCTCCCCCACGGTGACCGGGGCCACGAGCGCCGAGTTCGAGCCGATGAAGGCGCCGGCGCCGATCGTGGTCCGGTGCTTGAGCACGCCGTCGTAATTGCAGGTGATCGTGCCGGCGCCGATATTGGCCTTCGCGCCGATCTCCGCGTCGCCGAGATAGGTGAGGTGCGCGGCCTTGGCCCCCGGTCCCATCCGGGCATTCTTCAGCTCGACGAAGTTGCCGAGTTCCGCGCCCGTCTCCAGGACGGCATGGCCGCGCAGGCGCACGAACGGCCCGATCTTGACGCTCGCCTCCAGGGACGTGTCGGTGAGGTGGGCGAAGGCCCGCACCGTGCAGCCGTCCCCGACCCGCACGCCCGGCCCGAACACCACGTGGGGCTCCACCACCACGTCGCGTCCGAGGATCGTGTCGTGGCTGAGAAAGACCGTTTCGGGAGCGATCAGCGTGGCGCCACCCAACATCGCGCTGCGGCGCAGCCGGGCCTGGATCGCGCCCTCGGCGACGGCGAGCTGCACCCGGTCGTTGACCCCCTGCGCCTCCGCCTCGTCTACGGGCACGACCGTGACCGAGAGCCCTTCCGCGACGGCGAGCGCCACCGCGTCCGGGAGGTAGTATTCGCCGGCGGCGTTGTCGTTGCCGATGCGCCCGAGCAGCGTCAGGGCGTGTTGCCCCGAGAGGGCCATCAGCCCGGCATTGCACAGGGTCACGGCCCGCTCGGCCGCGCTCGCGTCCTTCTCCTCGCGGATCGCCAAGACGCGGCTGCCCTCGGTGAGCACCCGGCCGTAGCCGGTCGGAGTCGGGCTCTCGAAGGCGAGGACCGCGACCGCCGCGCCCTCCGCCAGCGGCGCGCGAAGTCGTAAAAACGTCTCGGCGCTGATCAGCGGCGTGTCGCCGAAGGCGATGACCACGTCTTCGTCCGGCGCTTCGAGCACGGCCCGGGCGGCCAGAACCGCGTGGGCGGTGCCGAGCCGCTCGGCTTGCGGGAACACCTGCGCGCCGGGCGCCTCCCGGGCGATCTCGGCGGCGACATCCTCGCGGCCGGGCTCGGCGACCACGGCGATCCGGCCGGCGCCCGCCGCCTGCACGGCGGCGAGGACGTGGCCGAGCATGGTCCGACCGGCGATCCGGTGGAGCACCTTCGGCAGGTCCGAGCGCATCCGCGTGCCCTTCCCGGCCGCGAGCACGATGGCGGTGAGGCTGCGCGGGGGCTTGGCGGAAGGAGTCATCGCGGGTCCGGGCGTCGTGATTCGGCGCGCGACCGATGGGCCGGACGACGGCGCGGCGCAAGACCGTCCCGGCCGATCTCAGCGCAGGGCGAGCGCGCCGTGATGGGCGGTGCCGTGGGCGTAATGCTCCCGGCGGCGCTCGATCGAACTCGGGATCCGCAGGGATTCCCTGTACTTCGCCACGGTCCGGCGGGCGATGTCGACGCCCTCGCTGCGCAGCTTCTGCACCAGCGCGTCGTCGGACAGCACGTCGTCCGGCGTCTCGCCGTCGACTAGCTGCTTGATCCGGTGGCGCACCGCCTCGGAGGAATGCGCCGCCATGCCGGCCGCGCCCGGGATCGCCGCGGTGAAGAAGTATTTCATCTCCAGGGTGCCGCGGCTGGTGCCGATCGCCTTGTTGGAGGTGACCCGGGACACGGTCGATTCGTGCATGCCGATCGCCTCGGCCACGGTCTTCAGGTTCAGCGGGCGCAAATGCGTGACGCCGTGGACGAAGAACCCGTCCTGCTGGCGGACGATTTCGGTGGCGACCTTCAGGATCGTGCGGGCGCGCTGCTCCAGGGAGCGGGTCAGCCAGTTGGCGTTCTGCAGCGCCTCGGAGAGGAAGGCTTTGTCGCCCTCGGCGGAGGCGCCGCGCACGACGCGAGCGTAGTAGCTCTGGTTGACCAGCACCCGCGGCAGGGCCTCGCCGTTGAGCTCGACCAGCCAAGACCCGTCCGGTGCCGCGCGCACGAACACGTCGGGGATCAGCACCTCGACGCCGCTCGATCCGAAGGCCCGCCCGGGCTTCGGGTCGAGCCGGCGGATCTCGCCCAGCATCTCGACGAGGTCCTCGTCGTCCACGCCGCAGAGGCGGCGCAGGGCGCTGAAATCGCGCTTGGCAACAAGGTCGAGGCGCGAGACCAGGGCCTGCATGGCCGGGTCGAACCGGTCGCGCTCGCGCAGCTGGATCGCCAGGCACTCGGCCAGGTCGCGGGCGGCGATGCCGGGCGGGTCGAAGCTCTGGACCAGGGTCAGCACCCGGGCCACCGTGGCGACCTCGGCGCCTAGGCGCTCGGCCACGCCCTCGACCGTCTCGCGCAGGTAGCCGGCCTCGTCGACCGCGTCGATCAGGAAGCCGCCGATCAGCCGATCGGTCGGATTGCGGGTCGCCAGGTCGAGCTGGCTAGCGAGGTGATCGCGCAGGGAGATCTCGGCCGTCAGGGCGGCCTCGAAATCGGGCGCGTCGGAATCGAAGCTGCCGCCGCTGCTGCCATAGGGGGGCGGCGTCAGCGAGAGCATGTCGCCGCCCGATGCTTCCTGCACCTGCGTGGGGGCGTCGTCCGGGAAGACGTTGTCGAGCCGCGTATCGAACTCGGTCTCGATTTCGCCGCGGCTCGGATTGAGCTCGGAGGGCTGCCACGAATCGGGGTCGGCCGCGTCGAAGGACTCGCCGGACGCCTCGTTCGACGGACCAGCGGCCTCGGCGTCGCCGGTCGCAGGGCCCTCGGATTCGGCGCGTTCCAGCAGCGGATTGCGCTCCAGCTCGGCCTCGACATAGGCGGCGAGATCGAGGTGCGACAATTGCAGGAGTTTGATCGCTTGCAGGAGCTGCGGCGTCATCACCAGGGACTGGCCCTGACGCACTTCCAGCCGTTGCACCAAACTCATAAGAGGCCCCGATGCCCTTTCAGCGTGATTGACCAGCCGCGCTACATTGCATTCGGCATGGTTATTGCTTGTCGTGCCTTGTCACCTGTAAACCGATCTCTAGCGCGCGTCAAAGCGCGTCGACGCGCATCGGTGTTGGCAAGTGCCCGAGCGGACCGAGCGCGTGGTGCGTTGGCCACACCGAAATCGCCGCTCAGTTTCGGGCCTAGGCTTTAAGGAAACGCTTCGCGCACGCCGCCGACGCGCCGGTGCCGCCCATCCGCTCGGAACCGCGTCGATTCCGCGCCCGTCAGCATGCCCGCCGGGCGGCGGCTCCGCAATGTCGGGCGGGCCTCGATCGGCTGTGCGTCAACCCTTGGCGAGGAGCCGTTCGTACTCGGCCTCGGCCGGCCCGTAGGCATCCCCCGCTAGGTCCTCGAGCTTGTCGCGGTCGGTCACGATGATTCGGCCGCGCCGGGCCCGGATCATGCCCGCGCCCTCCAACACATGCGTCGCCGTCGTGACGCCGGGCCGCCGAACGCCGAGCATCATCGCCAGGAACTCGTGCGTGAGGATCAGCTCGTCCTTCTGCAGCCGGTCGTGGGTCATCAGGATCCACCGCG
>NZ_JAKSYK010000191.1:0-397 GCF_022829425.1 Methylobacterium sp. J-072
GGCCCGCTGCAGCATGCGCCGGTCGAGCTCGGTGGTGCGGCCGTAGCGCTCCAGAGCCGGCAGAAACGCCTCCGGCTCGATGAGGCGGCCCTCGACCCGCAGGCGGGCCAGCGCCTCGCGGCTCGACGTCTACGGCACGGATTACCCGACCCCGGACGGTTCGTGCCTGCGCGACTACATCCAGGTCTCGGACCTGGCCGATGCGCACCGGGTAGCGCTGGACCACCTGCGCGGGGGCGGCGAGAGCCTGACTCTGAACTGCGGCTACGGGCGGGGCTACTCGGTCCTGGAGGTGATCGAGGGGGTCACGCGGATCTCGAGGCGGGAGTTCGCCGTTCGGCCGTGCCCGCGCCGGGCGGGCGATCCGGCGCGGATTGGGGCCGAGGCGGGGTGGGTC